>JBCCZW010000231.1:0-6883 GCA_039186805.1 Verrucomicrobiota bacterium | reverse complement strand
GAGCAGCGCAAGGCCGCCAACGAACCAGTAAACGTAGGCATGCAAGCTACCCACATGAAGTGACCTCAATCCGATGCCGACCAAGCCGGAGATACCAGCCAAGCCGCGGATAATGAGACCTGAGAGGAGAATCGTTTCGGCGAAACTAATAGCCGAAGCCACCTTTTGCTGAATCTTCGCTACGTAGAAATCGTAAAGATCATCAAAATAGAACTTCTTTTCGAAAACCGTGTAGAGCGGTCCCGCCATCTTCTGGAACGTGTCCTCCTTAGCGCCCGCGCCATAGAGAACAAATGCCAAGCCCGCGCCAATAGCCCAAACCGCGATGCTCACTCCAACGATCATTCCGTGAGAATCACTCGAGCTATTAATAAACTCCGCGGCCAAAGGTATCGGCTTCAGAGATTCAAGGTAGAACCACGAAAAACCTCCGAAGATCGAACCGATCGCCAAAAGGATCAAAGGAATGGTCATCAACAGTCCGTTCTCATGAGCGTGGTCCGCGTTGTCCGAATTCGGGCTGCCGAGGAAAACAATCTTCCACAAACGGATCATGTAGAAAGCCGTCAGAAAAGCGCCGAAGGCCAAGAGATAGAAGGCCAAAGGACTTGCTTCAATCGCCAAGGCCAAGATCGCATCCTTCGAGTAAAAGCCAGCAGTCACGAACGGCGTACCAATCAAGGCAAGCAGAGCGATCGTGAAAGTAACAAAGGTGATCGGCATCTTCTTGGAAAGGCCCCCCATCTTAAAGATATCTTGCTCGTGGTGGCAGGCATGGATGATCGAGCCGGAACCGAGGAAGAGCGCCGCCTTGAAGAAGGCATGCGTCGTCAAGTGGAACATCGCTGCGGCCGCGCCCGCTGCAATCGCGCCGTTGGCGCCAGTACCGCCGTTCTTGATATCTACCAAAGAACCGAGGCCGAATGCCGCGACCATGTAGCCGAGCTGAGAGACCGTGGAGTACGCGAGGATCTTTTTGATGTCGCGTTGAGCAATCGCCGTGAGTCCCGCGAAGAGCGCCGTTGCCACACCCACCCAAAGAATGATCGTTGCCGCATCCGCTGTCATCATAAAACCAATACGACAAAGCAGGAAGACGCCTGCCGCAACCATCGTCGCCGCGTGAATCAACGCAGAAACAGGAGTCGGGCCTTCCATTGCATCCGGCAACCAAACGTGGAGCGGAAGCTGGCCGGACTTACCGATCGTACCACAGAAGAGCAACAAGCAGATAGAAGTCGCGACCGCGCTATTGGTGTCGAAATTGTCTTGAAGGTCCGCGAAGCTGAGGCTACCAAACGCCACAAAGGTCATGATGATACCCATCAAGAAACCGAAATCGCCCACGCGGTTCGTAATGAAGGCTTTTTTCGAAGCGGCTGATGCGCTGGGCTTGTCGAAGTAGAAACCGATCAACATGTAAGAGCTGAAACCTACCAGCTCCCAGAAAATGAACAGCGTGATCAGACCGTCAGCCATCACCAAGCCGAGCATGGAAAACATAAAGATCGAAAGACCGCCAAAGAAACGCGCCTTATTAGGATCGTCCTTCATGTAGCTGAAACTGAAGAGATGAACTAGGAATCCAACAAAGGCCACCACGAGGAGCATGAGCCTCGCCAAGTCATCGACCAAGAAACCGAATTCCACCTTGAAGCTGCCAAGCTCAACCCAAGGCGTAGAATATACGACTTCGATGTCATGCCAAATGATGTGAAGCGTCGTCGCTAGAATCAGTGCCGCAGCTCCCAGCGACACGCCGCAGGCTACCTTGCCGTTCCTTCTGAAAAAGAACGCTATCGCCGTCGCGGACAAGAGAGGAAAGACCAAGAGGCCGTATGCATACAGGTGTGGTTCCATGGCTATTTCTGCAGCGCGTTGAGCTCCTCCAATTGTACCGTTTGACGCTTCTTGAAGAGCGCCACGATGATCGCCAACCCAACGGCGACTTCCGCCGCAGCGACCGTAATAATGAAAAAGACGAACAAGTTGCCGCCCATTGCGCCGTGATACTTCGAGAAAGCGATCAGACCGAGGTTGCAGGCGTTAAGCATCAACTCGAGGCACATATAAACGACCAGCGTGTTCTTGCGAATCAGAACTCCAAAGAAGCCGATGCCGAAGAGAAGCGAGCTTACCATGATGTAGCTTTGCAGAGAGATCTCCATCTTACGCGCCCTCCTTTTCGAATTTCTTGCTCAAGACAATCACCCCGATCATGGCAATAAGGAGGAGGAAGCCTGTCACCTGCATGGGAAGCAAGTACGTAGTGAAAAGCTGGTTACCGAATTCCTTAAGAGGATCGACGTCCAAGCCTATCGCATCTTCTTTAGAGCGATCGAGCGTTTCGCTGCTTCGAATCAAAGCAATACCCAAGATCAAAATAGCGCCGCCGATCGCGCCCGAGGCAATCGTAATGGGAGTGAATACCTTCTTCGAAGCCGCTTCTTTGACGTCGAGCAACATGATGATAAAGAGGAAAAGCACTACGACCGCCCCCGCATAAACGAGCACTTGGATCACCGCCAAGAAGTAGGCTTCCAGCATTACGAAGAGCGACGCGAGTCCCAGAAAGGAAACGATGAGAAACATCGCCGCGTTCACCGGATTCTTGTTCACGACCACGAGCACCGCAGACACCAAGGCGATGAGGGAGAAAACATTGAAGAAAATCTGTTCGGCCATTAGATCTGAAAACTGAGGAGGTTCGAACTTAGGTCGCTAAAGGAGGAGCTTAATGGGCGTTGCCCTTTTCAGCGGCTTCCTTCTTCACCTTCCACTTGAAGTGTTGGTCGGGGAGCGTGCCGCCGAGTTCGTAGAGCTTTTGCTTGTTATTCACGAATTCAGCTCGGGTGTATCCAGAGGTTGAGTACTGATTCTGCAGCCAGATTGCTTCCTCTGGGCAAACCTCCTGACACATGCCGCAGTAGATGCAGCGAAGCATATCGATTTCGAATTCTTGCGGCCCCTTCTCGACGTGAGCGTAATCGCTATCGTCGGCAATCTCCCCAGGAGTGATGCGAATCGCCTTCGGCGGACACACAAATTCGCAAAGCTGACAAGAAACACACTTCTCCCGTCCTTCGGGATCCTTTACCAAGGTTGGCACGCCACGGTAGCCTTCTGGGATCGAGGGGCGCTGCTCTGGATACTCAAGAGTGACCTTCTCTTCGAACATCCGGCGAAAAGTCACCGTCAGACCACGAATGATCTCCGGAATGTAGAGCTTTTCCAGAATGTTGAGCGGCTTTCTTTTAACTACGATGGCCATGGTTTTAAAGAGGCTGAAGGTGAAAGGCTGAAGGCGTGAGTCAGGCCTACATTGTATCCAAGAAGTAAATAACGAAGGTGTAGAGAATGAGGTTCGCGATAGAGAGCGGGAGCAGAGTTTGCCAACCGAGCTTCATCACTTGGTCGTAACGGAAGCGAGGAAGCGTCCAGCGGATCCACATGAAGAAGAACATAAAGCCGCACATCTTGCCAATGAAGGTGCCGACCGAAAGGATCGCCATCCAGATCGGATTCGTAACGCCAAAAAATTCCCAAGTGAATCCAAACGGCAAGGGCTGCCAGCCACCGAGGAAGATAAGCGTGACCACGCAAGAGCCGACGATCATGTGAGCGTATTCGCCCACGAAGAACAGGCCGAACTTGAACGAACTGTATTCCGTATGAAATCCGCTCACGAGCTCCGTTTCAGATTCCGCCATATCGAACGGCAAACGATTGGTTTCCGCAAATACGCAAACCACGAAAATGACGAGCGATACCGGCATCCACATGCCGAACCAAAGGTAATCCTGCGATTGAACCATGTGGTACAGATTCAAAGTGCCTTCAAAACCGGGGCGATTGATCCACATGATGACCGGCAAAACGGAAATGCCCATGGCCAACTCGTAAGAGATCATTTGAGCCGATGCCCGAATACCTCCAAAAAATGGATACTTCGAATTTGAGGCCCAACCCGCCAGAACGACACTGTAAACGCCAAGCGAAGACACTGCGAAGAGAAAGAGCAGCCCTACATTGATGTCTGCCAATACAAGCGGGAAAATCTCGCCAGCAGAGTCGATCGAAATCCCGAAGGGAACCACCACCGCGGTCGTCAAGGCAGGAATCAAAGAAAGAATCGGAGCGAGAATGAAATAGACTTTATTAACGTGAGCCGGAGTAACGTCTTCCTTGAAAAGGAATTTCAACCCATCAGCCGCTGGCTGGAAGATCCCGAGTCGAGTCAAGAACGGACCCAGCACCGGGATCGATCCGAGAAGCGGTAGCGACGTACGATTAGGACCGACGCGCCCTTGAATCCAGCTAGAGATCTTGCGTTCCGCTAGGACCGCATAAGAACAGAATCCCATGATCACGCTGACCACTACGGCCGAGTATATGAATTTCAGAGTTACTTCGCTGATTTCCATGGCTTGATCACTCCGCGGCTACCGCCTCCTGCTTGGGTTCGTACTTCAGAGACTTACCTTCCTTAAAGGGAATATTGTCGAATGCGTCACAATCGAGGACTTGGCCTTGGTCTGACAGACCCTGAAAAGTGATGCCTTCAAAAACGCTGCCTTCCGCAGCAATATGTTTCCAGATAGATCCAACTGTCGACGGGAAGGAGTCCTCCGTGAGGTTTGCCTGGATAGTTGCGAGAGCGACCAAGTCGTCGATCGCCTTTGCCGGGCCAGGAATCGCCTTAAGGAACTTCTGGATACGAAATTGTTGGTTAACTACGGTACCGTTCTTTTCGAATTCAGTGAGACCAGCGATGGCTACCTTCGCCTTTCCGGTGGTTGCATTAGAAAGCGTCCCAAGCGTGACGAGATTCACCTTCGCGAGTTGCTCTTCGGAAATCCCCGCAACAACGAGGTCTTCTCCAACTGCGAATACCGTCTTCACTTCGCCATTGTCGATTTTGGTCGCAAGCTCGCTGAGTTCCGCTTCTGGAAGCGCGTCGATCAAACCGGTCAACAGCGCCCCCCGCGTGTTAGGATTCCGATCCTCAGTCACGAGAATGCCGTCCCCTTCTCCGTATCGACCAACCAAATACGTTGTCGCCTTCGTAGACTCTGCAATCGCCTTGAGCGCGAATTGCTCCTCAACCGACATACGGCCAGATCCGACAATGGCTAAACCTTCGCCCTTCAAAATCTCAGTCGCTTGGGCCAAAGCCTCGTTCGCCGCTACTTCGACGCCGCCTGCGACAGATGAGCTCAAACGCGCTTCGCTTTCGCCCGCCTTGAAAAGTTCGCGGCCGGAATCAGGCATCCAAGTATCGTTCACATCATCGTTTTGACGGGGTGTGATTCGATATATCTTACCTTCGCGAGACCAAACGACTGTGTTGCAGCCGGCGCTCGTTTCGAAATCTATGGAGTTCGTTTGCTTGAGAAACCAAACCCGCATCTTGAAGCGGAAATCCGTGCTGGTGAGCGCGCCTACCGGGCAGATGTCCACTGTATTCAAAGAGTAATTATTCGATAGCTCCTTGCCTGGATAGCAAGTGAGGGTCGAGTAGCTGCCGCGTTCGGTGAAGCCCAGTACATCATCGTCGGCAACCTCCTGGCAGAAACGGATGCAACGCGAGCAAAGGATGCAACGCTCATTATCGAGCATCACTCTGGGCCCAAGCTTCGTCCGCTTCGGCTTCACATTTTTCCCTTCAGCGAAGCGACCTTGGCCATTGCCATGAGAGGAGGAGAACTCTTGGAGCGTGCACTCGCCCGCTTGGTCGCAAATCGGACAGTCCAATGGGTGGTTCGCCAACAAGAACTCGGTCACGCCTTCACGACATTCCTTCACCATCGGCGAACTCGTCTTGATGTGCATGTTGGGCGCCGCGTTCGTATTACAAGCGATGGCAGGTCCAGGAAAGAACATGATCTTGGGAGACCCATCTTCGTTCAGCATCGGCTCGCCCGTCGCGCGGTCGCGGCCCGGCATGCCTAGCTCAACCAAGCACATACGGCAGTTACCCGAGACGCTGAGCTTCTCGTGGTAGCAGTAGTGAGGGATTTCTTTGCCAGCTTGCTTCGCGACTTGGATCATGTTCGTACCCGGTTTGGTACGCACTTCTTTGCCGTCGACGAAAACGCTGATGAGGCCGTCATCTTTTTTCTCTTCGCTCATTTTTCGATCAGCCTTTCATCGAAATTGCTCATGCCGCAGGTATTACTCTTAACCTTGGCTTCGATTTCATCACGAAACTTGCCGACGTAACTTTGAATCGGCCATGTAGTTGAAAATCCCATCGCGCAAACCGTGCGACCGCCAATCTTGCCCGCTAAATCCATCAGCAAGTCGAGGTCGTCTTCCCGAGCCTCTCCAGTGCACATGCGGTGCGTGATCTTCTTGGTCCACAAAGATCCTTCGCGACAAGGCGTACATTGCCCGCAGCTCTCGTGCGCATAAAACGCAAGAAGATTGCCGAGCGCCTCGAGAATATCGATCGAATCGTCCATCACCATCATACCGGATGAACCAGACATCGATCCCGCAGCCATTACGCCATCATAGTCGACAATAATATCATCGAATGAAAACTCTTTGCCGTCGCGGTCTTTATAGGTGTCGTTGCAATTGAGAATCTTCATCGATCCTCCACCTGGGACAACTCCTTTGAAAGTGCGACCTGGTAGTGGCCCGCCACATACATCGTAGAGAAGCTCCTTCATGGTCATCGGCTCGATTTCGTAGTAGCCGGGATTTTTAACCATTCCGCTCACGCACCAAATACGTGTACCCGTATTGTTGGGGCGTCCAATCTTCGCGTACTCTTCGCCGCCCATTCGGATGATGTGGACGACATTGCAGATCGTCTCTACATTATTCACCACGGTGGGACACATATAGAGTCCCTTGGCCGCTGGGAAAAAGGGAG
>JBCCZW010000230.1:0-6884 GCA_039186805.1 Verrucomicrobiota bacterium | reverse complement strand
GTTGCGATTAGCGAGGGAGCTTTTGCAGAAGAATAGCGATGAGTGGCCTACGGTGCGCTTGTTGCTGATCCATATCGCTCTCTTAGTGGTAATCGGGATTATCGGGGCGATGAGAGTTTATGGGGATTTGAATCTGATGAGCTGGACTTCATTTCTTCCTTTGAATGCATTTTGCTATGCCTTCTATGGCGCTTTTCGCGATCCGCTTTTCGAGTTTCAGGCTTCGGTGGCTGCCTTTGGTCAAATTTCGATTATTGCCGCCTTGTTGCTTCTAGGGCAGAGGGTTCGCTATCGGTATCAGGAACTTGAGGACGAGGCGGAGCAATTAAAGAAGGACTGATTTGCGGGACGAGATGAGCGATCTACTGAGAGAGTGCAGGAGTGAGGGGGCTGCGTTAGCGGCAAAGTATCGCTTATCGATGTCGCAGCCTAAGAATGCGGGGGTGAGCGGCAACTGGCTTGGCGTGGGTACGGGAAGTTCGATCGACTTTCAGGACCATCGACCCTATGCCCCTGGAGACGATCCGCGATACATAAATTGGCAGGCGTATGCGCGATCTGGAGACTATACGATGAAGCTTTATCGCGACGAGGTCAGTCCTTTGGTCGATGTGTTGGTCGATATTTCTCCGTCGATGATGCGGAAGAAGGCCAAGGCGAAGGCGGCTCTGAGCTTGTTCTATTTTTGCGTTGAAAGTTGTTTGAGCGTAGATGCTAGTTTGAGGTGTTTCTCTATTGCTGGCGATGACCTACGCGCCTTGTCGGCGGATGAAGTTTTATCGGGAGCGTGGTCGATCGAGTCGAAAAGCGACTTAACTCAGTTGGTTCCGGACTTCGAGAGCGTGCCCTGGAGGGCGCAGAGCGCTCGGGTCCTTGTTTCAGATTTCCTGTTTCCGGGGAGTCCGGAGGCGTTGCTGAAATCGTTTGGGATGCGGTCGACCTGGAGCGCGGCGTTTTCGGTGTACGATGAGGCGGAGGCGAATCCGGATTGGGGTGGCAGCATGAAGCTCGTGGACAGCGAGACGGGCGGGGAGCGTATCTTGCACTGCGATCAAGAAACGATCCGCAAGTATCGACAATCCTATGACAGACACTTTGGGATGTGGATGGATTATTTCCGGAAAAGGGGGAGCGCGTTTTGGAGGGTTTCAGCGGATGAGCCTTTAGAGGCTCAGGCTTCGCGAAGCGGCGTGGTATCTGGAGCTTTGGCGATATGAATTTGTATTTCGCGAATCCCTTGGGTTGGTTGGGCTTGCTGAGCCTAGGGCCTTTGGTGTACTTGCATTTTTTTCGGAAGCAGACGCGTCGCCGAATTGTCGATACGCTTTTTCTTATCGATCAAGCGGCAATCAGCATGCAGACAGGGGAGAAGCTGAACCGGTGGCGGCAATCAGGTTCGTTTTGGTGGCAGGCAGCGGCTTTGCTTCTGATCAGCTTTTTGCTGGCAATGCCTCGTTGGGCGAATGAGGAGAGGGTGGGCAAGTTGGCGATCGTACTAGACAATTCCGCTTCCATGAGCGCGTTTCGGGAGAGCGGATTGAAGCGTATAGGGGAAGCGTCAGCTTTGTTTGAAAAGCGGCTGTCGGAGGTAGACTATTTAGTTTTGGAAAGCGATTCGGAAGGAGAGGTTCTTTATCGCGGGAGGTCGGCTAGCGATTTTTTGGCAGCCCTGGAGAAGTGGAGGCCGAGGTCTGGAAGTCATAGTTTCGATGATGCTCTTGGAGTGGCCAGGAACGGTGTTGGAGAGGGCGGATTCGTCCTATTGTTGACGGATAGGCCGCTGGAGAGAATCTCGAATGGAGCGAGGGTAATTGCCGTGGGAGAGGAAATTGAAAACGTAGGGGTTTCGGGGATACGGGCAGTCCGACGCGACGGGCAAACGCGATGGAGAGCGATTGTTAGGAACTATGGGCGAAGGGAGTCAGTGGTCGATTGGAGGCTTCAGTTTGGCGATAGGGAGACCCCCGCGCAGCCCATCAGACTACAAGGTGAAAGTTCGACGCTTTTAGAAGGAGTCTTCCCGGCGGAGCATGATTCGCTTGCCTTGGTTCTGGAAGGGGATCGTTTCGGACTGGATGACTACGCGCCCTTGAGGCGTCCGAAGCCGAAACGGTTGGCGGTGTCGAATCTTGCTGGAGCGGAAAACGGTGGATTGGTCGAGAAACTGATAGGCAGTTTCGAGAATGTCGTGGAATCGAGTGATGGCGAGGCGCTGTTCGAAACGGCGTCTAATCCCAGCGAAGTGGATTTTTCGATACCGGGAGTGGTTTTTCTAAATGATCTAGGGGAAGAGAAGCGGAGTTTAAGGGGCCGCATGGCGCCTTCGAACCACGAATACAATCGGGAGATTTCGTGGTCGGGCTTGATCGCGAGAGCAGGAACTCCTTGGGGAAGTGTGGAGGGCGATGAAACTCTACTTTGGCAGGGGAGTACGCCGCTCGTTTTTTTGAGGGGGCGGAAGTTGGTCTTCAACTTCGAGCCTCGATCTTCGAATCTCGATCATTTGCCGGCATTCGTTTTGGTGACGGGTCGCTATCTTGAAGACTTGAGATCGGGAATGCAGAGTCTGGAAGCATTGAATTGCGATACGGGTCAGGTTTTCGAGTTCAGCCAAGGGGAGCTGAGGACGGTCTTGGAAGAATCCGGGAACGCTGAGACGGTTGTCGAGACTGGCGAGTTTCGCGTCCGCGCTCCGGAGGATCCGGGATTTTTCCGTATTGAGAAAATGGGGATTCCTTTGGTGGTGGGGGCGGCGCGGTTTGGAGATGCCCGTGAGGCGGATTTTAGGGGCGCGGGGTCTGTCTTCGATTTAGAGGATCTCGATCTGGGAATTGTCGAGGAGTATTACGATGATGACTTTCTATCGTCCGTTTGGTTGCTCGGCATTTTTGGACTGATGCTTGGCGCTTGGTATGCCTGTCACCGGGAGAATTTGGGATGAGTTTCGATAGTCCAGAATGGTTGTTGTTGATTGCGCTCTACGGTTTGTTGGGCTGGCAGTTTCCGAATCTCAAGCTTTGGCGACCGATGCGGTTGATTTGCGGAGCGATGGTGATCTTGTCGCTGATGGACCCTAGGCTTCGCCTAAAGAAGGAGGGGGTTGATCTCTTCGTATTGGCGGATCGGTCGGAATCGGCAAGGGATTGGTCGGAATCTCGATTGGATGAATGGGAAGCGATCCTGGAGTCTTCTAAGGGCGAGGGCGATCGGCTTCGGTTTATCGACTTCGCGGCAGAGGCGAGATTGCGTAGCCAGAAAGAGGCAGGAGATGTTTTGGACGAACGGGAGCGCTCGAGGGTCGGATTGGCTCTGAGGCAGGTCTTGCTTTCTCGTAGTGAGGAACGCCCTACGAAAGCTTTGCTCTTGAGCGATGGGTATTCGACGGATGATGCGCTCGCTTTGGAAGGTCCTTTGTTGGAGGGAGGCGTTGTGGTTGATTATCGGCTGGCCCCTCATAGTTCCAGGCTGGATTTGCGGGTATCCGATATTCGGATGCCGATGCGAGTGCGAGCGAATGAGTCCTTTTTGGTAGATGCGAAGGTCGAGGGTAATTTCGATGGAGAGGTGATGTATCAGGTGTTTCGCGACGGCAACTTGCTCGCATCGGGTAAAGAGCAGATTAAAGGAGGTTCTCTCGATTTAAGGTTTGCCGATCGAATAAGCCGCGCGAGCGCGACGGCTTACACGGTGAGCATCTCAGCCGAGGGCGATGAAATTGCGGGCAATAACATGAAGACGAAGTGGGTGCAGGTGGAGGGCGGTCAACGCGTAATGCTCCTTTCCAATTTCAGGGAGGATCCCTTGGGGCAGGCGTTGAGAGCGGCTGGTTTCGATGTGGAGATTCTGAATACGTTTTCCAATTTGAATGTAGGGAGCTTGAGTGGAATAAGCGTTCTGATATTGAACAATATACCAGCGAATAGGCTGCCGTCCGAGTTCATGAAAGCGGTGGATTTTTTTGTGAGGAACCAAGGTGGGGGACTGATGATGGTTGGGGGACGCTATAGTTTTGGCTCGGGGGGCTACTATGGGTCGGCGATTCAGGATTTGATTCCTGTATCGATGGAATTGAAGGAGGAGCACAAGAAACTGGCGGTCGCGATGAGCATTGTGGTGGATCGCTCAGGGAGCATGAGCGCGGGGGTGCCGGGAATGGCTGGGATGACGAAGATGGATCTGGCGAATGCGGGGGCGGCTCAAGCCACGGCGCTGTTGGGCGAGTTGGATGCTATCTCGTATTTGGCGGTCGATACTAATCCACACTTGATGGTGCCTTTGACGGAGGTGGGACCGAATCGAGAGAGCATCATTATGCGGATTCGACGAGTGGCCAGCATGGGGGGTGGAATCTATGTTTACGAAGGCTTAAAGGCAGGTTGGGAGCAGTTGCAGAGAAGCCAACATGGTCAGCGCCATTTGGTGTTGTTTTCCGATTCGCGCGATACGGAGGAACCGGGTGAATACGAAAAGCTGATTGAAGAGATGGTCGCGAATAAGACGACGATTAGCGTGATCGCTATGGGGGATCCCGGCGATGTCCATGCGGATTTGCTGAGAGATATAGCGGAGCGGGGTAAAGGGCGGATTTTCTTCAATTCGAATCCTGAAGATTTACCGGCTCTATTTTCTCAAGAAACGGTGGCGGTGGCGCGTTCGGCGTTTATCGAGGACCCGATTGCGACCGTGCCCACGGCGGGTTGGTTGGAGGTCGCTCAACAGCAATTGAATTGGCTGAATTTGGTGGAAGGCTACAATCTGTCTTATTTGCAGCAGGGGGCCACGATGGCTTTGGCATCGAATGATGAATACAAGGCTCCTTTGGTGGCTTATTGGCAAAAGGGTATTGGGCGGGCGGCTGCGGTGACCTTTCCTTTAGCAGGCGATAAGGCAGTTGTCTCTTTGGCCTGGCCGGAGTACGGAGACTTTTGTCAGACGCTGACGCGTTGGTTAGCGGGGGATCGGCAAGTGGAAGGA
The DNA here is from genome assembly GCA_039186805.1 of Verrucomicrobiota bacterium. GTDB lineage: Bacteria > Verrucomicrobiota > Verrucomicrobiia > Opitutales > Opitutaceae > JBCCZW01. Next base: position 1,910 of record JBCCZW010000230.1, on the reverse strand, counting down.
GTGAGCTATGAATCTCGGATTGAAGGAGATCGTTTGTCATTGGATTTGTACTACGGAGACCAATGGGAGGAGCGGTTTAATCGGAACGGTCCGCAAGTATGGCTGAGCGAAGGCGATGATGTGCTCGAGGCGGTGTGGGAGAGAATCGAGCCGGGGAGGTATCGTCTGAGTCGGGATTTGCGGGTGAATTCACCGATAAGAGCGGCGATTCAGTTGGGCGATCGAGCCATTCCAATGGGACCGTTTTTTGTGGGGACGGACGAGGAGTGGCAGCGAGAGGCTCAGAAAATTCGGGATATCAGATTGCTCTCCAAGAAGACGGGAGGCAAGGAGCTGGCGAATTTGACGGATGTGTGGGAACACCCGCCGAGCTTTCAGTTCGTTTCTCTCAGAAATTGGGCGCTGCTGGCGTTGTTCGTCGCTTTTGTGTTGGATGTGGCGATTACGCGGACGGGTGGGACCAGAGTTTTGTGGCGAAAGCCGGAAAGATAAAGAAAAGGATCAATATGAAAAATGTAGTTGGAATGTGGTTATGGATAGTGGTCGTATCCTTTGGATTTGCGGGTGGCAGCCACTACTCCGGCGGATGGATCGATATGTATTCGCCGAGTGGGGACTTTATCTATAATGGATTGTCCGATCAGCGAGAGGAGAAGGGCTTCTTAGGGAGCAAGGCTCAGCGTAGCTGGACGAGCAACGTGCAAGTCTTCGATTTGAAGAGCGAGGAGACTTACTTGCTGTTCGAACGAAACCTTAGTCCGGGCAAGTCGATCCGGTCGGTGGAGTTTCCGCCCAAGTTAGATGAGGAGTCGCGGTTCGATTTATTCGATATAGATGGACACTTTAAGAACTTGAGTCCAGATGATGAATACATCGCGAAGGTTTTTGTAACGGTCGGGAGCGATACTGGGGAGCGGGAGATCTATGTGGGGGATGAATCGGGCCGCAACTTGGAGTTGCTGGCGACCGTGGCGAAGAGCGAACGATGGGAGCTGGATCGAAAGTATCGGAAGCTGCGGGTATTTAGGGATCTGGGGACTCGCTATGAGATGAAGACTTATGATTGGTAGAGTCTAGATGGTGGGCTTTGGAGTGTCCTCGGCTTCACGGCCGAGGCTACATTTTCGAGTTTGTCTTTGAGCTTACGGATAAGGAATTTCGAAGAGTTTTGGCCAGTTTTTGCCGGTAATGTAGAGGACTTTTGATTCTGGATTGTAAGCGATGCCGTTGAGGACGGCGTCTCGACCTAAGCGTCGCCGCTCGCTTGCGGGCAAAAGGTGAGAGAAATCGAGGTAGCCGTTTATGTTGCCTGTCGCTGGATCGATGCGAGCGATGCGGTCTTCATACCAGATGTTGGCGAGGATTTCCCCTTCGACGTATTCGAGTTCGTTCAGCTTTTCGATGGGTCGTCCGGTATGGCTTACTTGGATACGTTTGGTTTCGGCAAAGGTCACTGGGTCTCGAAAGTATAGGTAGCTGCTTCCATCGCTCATGATGAGTTCGGAGCCATTGTGAGTGAGCCCCCAGCCTTGGGTATCGTAGCTGAGGCGTTGCTTGAGCGCGAAGCTCTCTAGGTCGTAGACGAAGCAGACTTCGGCTTTCCAGGTGAGCTGATAGATTTTATTGTCGAAGATCGTGACGCCTTCGCCGAAATGGCTTGGATCAAGGTTACGGCGCTTGAGAGTTTCACCTGAGGTAATTTCGAAGCGGTGGAGGAAGGACTTTCCGTATAGGCCTGTGCTCTCGTAAAGAAGGCCTTCATGGTAGACGAGTCCTTGCGTAAAGGCTTGGGGATTGTGGGGGTGGAAGACTGGCTGAGGTTTAGAGCTGGCGCTAGTCGGTTGATCAGCATCTGTTGGGGGTTGGGGGCTGCATGCGGCGACTGCAGACAGCAGCGCGACGTAGATCGG
>JBCCZW010000229.1:0-6885 GCA_039186805.1 Verrucomicrobiota bacterium | reverse complement strand
TTGAGTTCAGGGCTTCCGCTAAGCAGGTTGGCGATCTTATTAATTTGAATCTGGAGATAGTCGATACCGGGAATGGAATTCCCGAGGCGGACTTAGAGGAAATCCGAAAACCTTTTCAGCGGGGCACCACAAAAGATTTCGTCGAAGAAGGCTCTGGGCTGGGGCTTTCGATCGTCGAGCGTTTGTTGCATTTGATGCATGGATCTTTGGATATCGAAAGTGAGGTGGGCAAGGGAAGTTCCTTCAGAGTTTCGGTGCAGATGCGGGTCAGCGCTTTGAGCGCGCTTTAATGGCTTTTCGTTTGGACAGAAAGTCTTGCAGCTAGTGATTCCGTTTTTGGTCGATCCGGCCAGATAGGTTCTATAATGAGTCTTTAGAGTTCGGTTTCGTTTTATGTGTGTAGGGCTGCATTCGCAATTGATTAATGGATACTAGTGAGAGGGAATCTCCTTGTCTGCATTTTTTTGCGTAAAGGAGCTGGGATTTACGCATTAGGGAGGGGACTGATCGGATCCAGTTCTCCCCTTTCTGCTTCGTTCTATGCCAAGCGGAAGACGAGGAATTTCGAGTCGTCGTCGGTTGTGATCTCGAAGCCTTCTTCGGCGTTTTCGATAGCGAGGCCGTCGCCGGTGGAGAGGTTTTCTCCCAAGACTTTAAGCTCTCCGCTAATGACTTGTACCCATGCGTGAGGGGTGCGGCTTGAAGCGGGTACCGTTACCGAGTTTCTTGCGTTCAAGGAGCCGAAGTGGATTTCGGCGTCTTGGCGAATTTCGGTAGATCCGTCGCGACCATCCCCTGAGAAAAGCAGGTTGAGCGAGTTGTCTTCAACTTTGTCGCGAAGCGACTTCTCGGCGTAGCGAGGGCTGCCTCCGACGTACTTTGGCTTTATCCAGATTTGGTAAAGGTGTGTAGGCTTATCGGAAGACGGGTTAAATTCGCTATGGAGAACGCCGTCGCCGGCGCTCATGTATTGGAGGTCACCTGCCTCGATGATGGCGCCGTTGCCCATGCTGTCTTTGTGCTGAAGCTGCCCCTCGATGACGTAGGTGAAGATTTCCATGGACTCGTGCGGATGGGTGGGAAAGCCGCCGCCGGGCTGGATGGTGTCGTTGTTCATCACGCGGAGCGATTTATAGCCCATGTGATCGGGATCGAAGTACTCCGAGAAGGAGAAGGTAAAGCGGGCTTGGAGCCAGTCGTGGTCGGCGCGGCCGCGTTCATTGGCGGGGCGTTTGGCGATGTTGATCGTTTTCATGATCGGATATTAATGCGAATCCGTCATTTTGAGAAATACTTTGTTTTTTGGAAAGCTATACGTTCTGGTTATAGCTCGGGGTTTTTAGCTATTATGCGGAAGCGATACGGCGGCTTTTTCTCAAAAGCTTCCGTACGCTTTTGCGACTTTCTTTCGGCATTCTCGAGTTGCGACGCGGTTTCGGCAGCCGAGGTCGATTGGCGGGTCTTTGCACTGCCGTTTCGAAAAGTAGAATTTGCGATGAACTGCAGCATGGTTAAGCGAACCGGAAGATTTTCTGCGCTATTTCAATTCCAATTTTCGATTTGGATGAGTTACTATGGAGTTAATGGAATTGCGGCATTTGAGGTATTTCGCGATGGCGGCTGAGGAAGCCAACGTGAGTCGGGCGGCGGCCCGTTTGAATGTTTCGCAGCCGGCGGTTTCCCGGCAGATTAGGGATTTGGAGGAGGAACTGGGGGTGGGCTTGTTCGAACGACAGCGTTTAGGCTTGTCGCTAACTCCTGCGGGGCAGACTGCTCTCGCCCATGCGAAGGAGGTGTTGCGGCAGGCGAGCGCGATGGCGGGGGCTATGAAGCCGTTTCGAGCGGAGGGCGAGAGAGTGACTGTAAAGGTGTCTTATTTGCCGACGGCTTTGCCGGTGTTTTTGGCGGAAGGGCTCCGGTCCTATAATCGTGAATACGAAAATGTATGCGTGCAGATCTTTGAAATGACTCCTGCGGATCAAGCAGAGGCATTGAGGAAAGGGGAGGTGGATCTGGCATTGATTGGGCATGCAAGTCCGGATCTGAAGAAGGAGTTTGCGGTAGAGGTTTTGCGCAAGACGCCTATGGTAGTGGCTTTGCCGGACGAACATCGATTGGCTAAGCGAAAGGCGATCGATTTGAGCGAACTGAAGGGAGAGAGCTTCGTTAGTCTGTCGGAGAGGAAGTTTCCCACGCGGAAGGAGATGACGAAGACTCTGTTCGGTAAAGTCGAGTATACTCCGAATATCGTTTTCGAAGCGAACGGCTTGTCGGAGTTGCTCGGTTTGGTGGGAGGGGGAATGGGCGTGGCGATCGTGCCGCGCGACTTGACTGAGTTGCCTCATCCGCGAGTTGTATTCGCTAAGCTGAGACGGCCAAGCCATTCATTGAATTTCGCGGCGGCCTGGAGGAAAGAAGAGCCCCTGGAGGAGATCGGTAATTTGGTGCGCTTGCTGAAGGGGTAGAAATAACAACGCCAGGGTCGTTCTATCTGTTTTTCGATTCAAAGGTTACCAATTCTCGAATCGCTTGAGCACGTTTTCCAGCCAGTCTAGATCGCGGGCGGACTCCTCTGAAGGTTTCTGCGTGAAGGGAAGAGATGTCTCGACTACAAAGGGCTGTCCTGGACGGATGTTCAGGGTACCGCCGTGATGGTTGCATAGGAAGACTGCGCGGGCGAGTTCTCCGGGTATGCTGGAGATAGAGGTTTCGGCCCAGTCTTCTCTTCCGGCGGAGAACGATAGAGTGATTCCGGACTCGCGCGACTGGCATTCGACTTTGACTGGCTCGTTTTCAATTTTGAGCCAGTTAGCAAGAGAGGCGAGCATTCTGATGAGAGATGGCTTGTGCCCTTCCAATTGAAGGTCAGGCAGAGGGCTGTAGCTTAAGTCAATATCGTTGGCGAGTTCGCCAATAAGCTCGTTGGTGAAGACGGTCGTGAAGTCGCGATTGTCGATGCCATTCTCCTCCCTTAGATGATCGGCCAGCTTGCAGGAGCTTTCGAGGTCTTCACGGAGCTCGGCCCACGGACCTTCGCTTGAGTTACCGTTTTGGGTCTCTTGGCTGTGCGGGAGTTGCTCGATGATCGATCTGACGGCAGCGATCGGGTTGCAGACGTTCGTCAATCCGGAAGCTGTGGCGACGAGGCTGCGAATTCGGTTGACGCTCTTCAAGCGTTGCCGCGCGCTGAGCTTCTCTCTCATGAGCAGATCCCTTTCGTTGCGCAGGGAGAAGAATGTCATGCCTTGGTTTATTTCGGTATTCAGATTTCTGATGTCCCAGGGCTTTGAAATGTAACGTAGGATTTCGCCACTGTTGACTGAATCGATAGCGTCGCTGAGGTCGGAGTATGCAGTGGTAAGCATCCGGGTGATCTCAGGGTAGGTCTTGCGAGCGTATTTGAGCAGCTCGACGCCTTTATCCTCTGGCATTCGCTGGTCGGTGACGAGAACTCCGATTTCTTGGTGGCGTTCGTCGAGGATGGTTTTTGCCTCTGATACGCTTCCGGCGGTATAGACTGGGTATTGCTTTTCGAAGAGTCGAAGGAAGTACTTTCGAGCTTTTTCCTCGTCATCGACGAAGAGGATACCAAAGGATTTTTCTACAGTTTGCATTGTTTGGGTCTGGGGAGTGTGAGTGTGATGTATTTCAAGCATTTTAAGGTTTCCTTACAAGGATGCATGGGTGAGGGCGGCTGTCCATGCATCCTCCTTATTTTCTCAACTAAGCGCCGTCATTCCTTGGATATCTTTTGCAATGAAATTGTCTCCGCTCGGGATATCGAAGCGGAATGTCGTTCCTCCGTTTTCTATGCTCTTTACTTGGAGGGTTCCGCCGTGGTTTTGTATTATGGTGTGGCTTATGCTTAGTCCAAGTCCCATTCCTTCTCCCACGTCTCTGGTGGTGAAGAAGGGATCGAACACGCGATTTAAGGTTTCTTTGCTCATTCCGATTCCATTGTCGCTTATCGAAACTTCTATCCGATCCTCGCTGCGGGAAGTTCGTATCCGTATCTCAGTGATGCGTTCTTCTTCGAGGGCGTTTATCGCTTTGGTGGCATTGCTCAGGAGATTTACCAGAACTTGTACGATGTGCCCTTCGGAACCCATGGCGGTATCTTCAGCCTCTAGTTCACAGCTGATGGCGATCCCGGCGCAGTCCGCTGCAGTAAAGCGTCGGGCAACTTCGATGGCCTTCGAAATCGAGAAGGGTAGTTGTTTCGAGACATCGCTCGGGTGGGCGAAGGCGTGGAGATCCGATACGATGTTTTTGATGCGTTCGATGCCCTCATCGATATCCGAGAGATTGTCTTTCAGTTCTTCGTTGCTCTCGGCCTCGGGTTCGAGCTGAGCCATCTGCAAGGCTGCGATTACGTAGTTGAGAGGGTTGTTGATTTCGTGGAGCAGTCCCGCGGCCATCTTTCCCAAGGCATTTAGCTTTTCGCTTTGGATGAGGTTCAATTGGGTTTGCTTGAGCGCGGCCAGGGTCTCTTCGAGATCCTGGTTTTTTGTTCGAAGTTCCTTTTCGAGGCGAGAATTCTCGATGAGGTTTTCGAGCCGCTTTTCGACTTCGGAGCGGTTGAACGGTTTCGTTATGAAGTCGTCGGCTCCATTTTCTAATGCGGTGATCTTCGCTTTTTCGTCGGAGCGCGCTGTGAGGAGAATTATTTTGATTTTTCGGGTGACGGGGTCTGCTTTGAGTTGTTTGCAGATTTCGAGACCATCTACTTCTGGAAGCATAAGATCTAGAAGCATTAGATCGGGAAGTTGCTTCGGAGCGACTTCGAGAGCTCTTTTTCCGTCGCGTATTTGCGATATGCGATAGTCTTGCTCGAGGATGCTCACGAGGTACTGACGCATATCGGGTTCGTCGTCCACGATCATTAGGGAAGGACCGCTGCCTTTGGGCGTTTCAGCTTCGAACTTTTCGAAAGGAGAATCTATGGGGAGGGCCGCGCGGTGTTCGGCGGCTTGGTGAATCTCGTCTAGGGCGTCGTCAGTTTTTGCGGGATCCGTTTGGGGAGGTTCCGGCGGGATTTGCTGGAGGTCGTCAGCTCTTAGAGGTAGGGAGACGATTATGGTGGTTCCGATATTCGGCTGGCTTTCGATTGAGATGGTTCCTCCCATCTGCTCCGTAAGTTCTTTGACGAGAGCGAGTCCAAGACCGCTTCCCTGATGCTTGCGGGTGCTTGAACCATCGGCCTGCCTGAAACGGTCGAATATATGGGGCAGTTCTTCGCTCTTTATCCCCATGCCAGTGTCGGCAACGATCACTTTGGCTCTTTCTTCTTCGAAGGCGGTGGATACGGTGATCGATTCGCCCTTACTGGTGAACTTGATAGCGTTGCTCAGCAGATTTAGAAAGATTCGCTCTAATGCGTAGCTGTCGGCCCAGACTGGAGCCGCCTTGTCGCTGAATCGTTTTTCGACCGAAACGCCGCGAGCTTCTGCCAGATGGGTCATGGAGTCGACGAGGCTACCGAGGAATCCGTTGATATCGGTGGTTCGGAGTTCGAGCTCGCGTTTGCCTTCTTCGAGCTTGATGACCTCGAGCAAGTCGTTGACCAGTTTGAGCAGACGGAGCGAGTTGTCTCGAGCGGTGCGGAGGAGGAATGATACTCGGTCGGAGAGGGCTTCAGGCTGCTGTAGGAGGTCTTGAATGGGGGATAGGATCAGCGTCAAGGGAGTCCGCAATTCGTGGCTGATGTTGGAAAAGAATTGAGACTTTTGGCGGTCCATATCCTCCAACTCTTTGTTACGGACATCGAGCTCCTGTCGGAGGTTGAAATCCTTGATTCGCGCCTGTGTGGTGAAGTAGCTGGAGGTGCTGCTAATCAAACCAGTCAGAAAAATGAAGAAGCAGTTACTGAAGAGGGCTACCCATTGGAGAGGTTGATCTTTTGGGAGCGCATATAGCACGCATATGGAAATATACATCAGCAGCGTCGCGATGCATATGGATAGAGTTTCCGCGAGTGTCCAAGGAAGAAGAACCCCGGCTGCAAGTATTACCAGGTTTAGTCCGGCATAATAGGGCGAAACGGCTCCTCCCGTCGTATAAACCATCGCGGAAATTGATCCATTTACAATAATGGCCCATGCTAGGTTTAGAGAGATTAACTGTGTTCGCCCGATATCGAAACTAGCGAGCTTGTAGATAATGAATATGAGGACAATGGCTGTGACTCGAATCGTTGCGAGCGGCCAGATGAACTGGGGATAAGCGAGGTAGTCGAGTTGAAGACCAGATGCTGTTCCGATCAGTGAAAGGATGCAGGCGATCTTATATCTTCTCAGTCTTACTATCTTATCTTCGTTTGAATATAGACTTTGAAGTTTTGGGTCTGCTATGTCGGTTGCGGACATTATGGGTCTTTTCTGATATCAAGAAATACGTTTACTTCAGTTGAATCTACGGAAACCTCGAAATTAGACTCATTGGGTGCAAGGTTAGCCATTCCGTTGTCGTCACGATAGACGAGATACCATTCCAAAAGGTGTTCCATTAGCTTCTTGTTAGGATTTCGGGAATGAACATTCGTGACTGTGACCAGTCCATTTGGTTTGGTCCAAGAGTAGAATAGCGCAACCAGCCGTTTGCAAATCTGGTCGGAAAAATAGTCGAATAGACCCGCGCAGTACACCATATCGAAAGTCTCTTGAGTATTGATGCTGTCTTCTTGAATTTCTTGTAGCAGCTCATCGATTGACTTGTTTACGAACGTTACGATCGGTTTATTTCCGCTTTGATTGATCGCTGATTTAACTTTGCTTTCCGTGAAATTGAGGGTTTCTTCGTTGAAGTCCATCAGGCGTAGCGACGTTTGGTTTGCGATATCATTTCCTCTTATGAACCTACGGACTTCTGAGGCTGGGCCGCAGCCCA
>JBCCZW010000228.1:0-6885 GCA_039186805.1 Verrucomicrobiota bacterium | reverse complement strand
GAGTACTACAAGGTGAAGGAATTCATCTCTGACTTGCAGGGCACCGAGGAACAAGCTCAGCAAAAGGTAGCTTCTTTGCAGGAAGAGGGTAAGACTATGCTTACCGAATATGAAGAACTCGTTGCCCAAGCTCAGAGCGAAATCCTTACTGAAGAGGCGCGACAAGAAGCGGGCGTAGAAGCAAATGCGATGGGCGAGACGATCCGCGCTAAGGAGCTTGAGATCCGTCAATTCGTGCAGAACACGCAACGTTCGATCCAGGCGCGCCGTTCGACTCAAATGCGTCTGTTTTTCAAGGAGATCGACGAGGCCATAAAGGAAGTCGCAGCTGAGGTGGGCGCGACGCTTGTTCTCGATACTTCTGGAGCCAAGAGTAACGGCCTCTCGGCTGTCATTTATTCTGATGGCACGGAAGACATCACGGATGAAGTCGTTAAGCGCATCAACGCTACCGAAGGCCAGGAAGAAGCGGCTGCTGAGTAAGAATTTACAAAAAGCCTCGCTGGAGATCGGCGGGGCTTTTTTGTAGCTTTTTCCACGGACCGAGCATTTTTGCGGGCGTGGCCTTTTCGTAGGCATGCAGATCGAAATCACTCTAGAACAAATTCGCGAAAGATGCGCCATCCTTGAAGAGAAAGGAGACTCTGAGGGCGTTCGACTTAAGGGCGTAGCGACCTTGCTGGAGGCCGAATTTGGGGACTTATCTTTTTTGTCTTCAGCGAAGTTCTACGGTCAGCTGGAATCTACGAAGGCTGCAGTTGTATTTGTCCCGGAAGGCACAGAGACCGATCCGAAGCCGGGGCAGGTTTTTTTGATCGCGAAGAATCCTAGCTGGGAGATGGCTCGGGCTTGCGAATCGATAGCGACGAAGCTTTGGCCGAGTAGATCTCCGGGTATCCACGAGTCCGCGGTGATCGATGAGACGTCTACGATTCATGAAGACGTATTTATCGGGCCGCAGGTTGTTGTAGAGGCGGGGACTGTCATTGAGGAAGGTTGCGAAGCGCACGCTGGGGCCTATATTGGCGAAAATTGTATCCTGGGGAAGGATACAAAAATTCTACCGAATGCGACGATTTATCGGGATACCAAGATTGGGGCGGGTTCCCGGATCCATTCGGGCGTGGTTATCGGGGCCGATGGTTTCGGGTTGGAATTCATCCAAGGATCGCTGCAAAAGGTGCCTCAGGTAGGTTGGGTGGAGATTGGCGAAGATGTGGACATTGGAGCGAACTCTTGCGTCGATCGAGGGCGTCTCGGACCTACGAGAATCGGGAAAGGCAGTCGCATCGACAATCATGTGCAGATCGGGCACAATTCTCAGATCGGCAATCACGTGACTTTATGCGCCCAAGTAGGTATCGCCGGAACCACTACAGTCGAAGATTACGCTGTGTTCGGCGGGCGTTCAGGCGCTTCCGGACATATTACGATCGGGAAGGGCGCGCAGCTTGCCGGTTGCGCGGTAGCGTTTACGGATTTGGATGGGGGTAAAAAGTACGGCGGCTTGCCTGCGATCTCTCTTAATGCGTACCAGAGGTTGACGATTATGTATCAGCGTTTGCCTGACGTTTTTAAACGCCTGAAGTTACTCGAGACACAGTTCATGGATCTGCAATGAGAGTTAGTAATTTGAGGATCATCGCTGGAAATTCGAATCCAGCTCTGGCTGAGGCAATTGCGAAATTTGTTGGAGTGCCGCTAACGGATGCCACGGTTACCAGTTTTCCAGACGGGGAGTCTTTCGTTAAGATCAACGAGAACATACGCGGGCAGGATGTCTACATCATGCAATCGATATGTCCGCCCAGTAACCATCACTTGATGGAGTTGCTCATTATGATCGATGCGGCGAAGCGCGCATCGGCGAAACGGATTTCAGCGGTGATTCCGTTCTATGCTTATGCGCGGCAAGACCGGAAGGATCAGCCGCGGGTGCCGATCACGGCTAAGCTGATTGCGAATCTATTGACCGCTGCGGGAGCGGACCGCGTTTTGACGGTGGATCTTCACGCGGGGCAAATACAAGGTTTCTTTGATATCCCGGTAGATCATCTCTTAGCGTTTTCGGTTTTGTATGATTATGTCTCCGGCTTGGACCTCAAGAATCTGATCGTAATGTCTCCTGATGTGGGTGGCCTTAAGATGGCTGACGCTTATGCGAAGGTCCTTAATGGCGGTTTGGGGTTTGTCGCGAAAAAGAGGCAGTCAGCGACTCAAGTGGAGGCGACCAGTATTGTTGGCGATGTCAAAGGGGCGGATGTGCTCTTAGTCGATGATATGACGGAGACTGCTGGAACTCTGCGAGCAGCTGCCAAGTTGATAAGGGAGCATGGGGCGAACAGGATTTTCGCGACGGTAACTCACGCCAATCTTCAGGAGATGGCTTACGAGCGTCTAGCAGAGGGCTACATCGATGAGTTGATCGTGACTGATTCTATTCCCGTAGAAACGCGTGAACTCCCAATCAAAGTGCTTAGTATTGCGTCATTATTGGGTGAGGCCATCATTAGAATTAATAACAACGAAAGTGTGACCAGCCTCTTCAAGATTAAAGGATTCTAGGAAGTTTACTACGAAACAAGGATTGGAGTAGGCTGTCCGAAAGCAAGTTAGGAAGTTTATCGCGAAATGACGAAATACAAGAAATCCGTTTTAGTTATGGCTGCTTTGATGTTTGCAGCATTGGGTGGCGCTAAGGAAAACGTTAAAAAGATGGTGCCTATCGACTCTTCTCCAGTTGATAGAAATATTAATTCTGGAGTGGTCAGTTACGCAGAGTCCTTGAATAAGATTCGTCCTGCGGTAGTCACCGTCACTTCCAAGATTACGACGAACGGCGTGGATAATCCTTTTCTGCGAGAGCTGTTCGGCGATCGTATGCCACGTCAGCCTAGAGAGCAGCAAGGTTTGGGTTCGGGCGTGATCGTATCCGATAGTGGATACATCTTGACGAATAACCATGTAGTTGAGGGAGCTGACGAGGTCGTCGTTATGCTGACTGACGATCGCGAGTTCGAAGCGGAAATCGTGGGCACTGATCCGCAAACTGATATTGCAGTCCTCAAGATCGAAGGAGATGACTTGCCCGTCGCGAGAGTGGCAGACAGCGAGAATCTTGAAGTTGGAGATGTGGTCTTTGCGATCGGCAATCCCATGGGTGTAGGTCAAACCGCGACGATGGGAATCGTTTCGGCAACGGGTCGCAGCGATTTACGTTTGTTGGCGGGAGGGTTCGAGAACTTTATTCAAACGGACGCTTCGATTAATCGAGGTAATTCGGGTGGGGCGTTGTCGGACGCTCACGGTCGTCTCATCGGGATTAATACAATGATTCTCACGGATGGGCGCTCCATGGGCAATATCGGCATAGGGTTTGCCGTTCCAGCGAATATGGCTCACAGCGTGATGACCGCTTTGGTTGAGACCGGAACCGTTGATCGCGGTTTCTTGGGAGTTGGTATCCAAGATCTCACTTCAGATATTGCCGAAGGCTTTGGCTTAGAAAATACCAATGGAGCTTTGGTCACCGAGGTGAACGATGGGACTCCTGCGGAAAAGGCAGGTCTCCAATCTGGTGATATAATCGTTGAGGTCGATGGTAAGGAGGTAGATTCGACGGGCGAGTTGAGGCTAAATATTGGAGGGAAGCTTCCTGGTACGGAAATCGATTTCGTCATTATCAGAGATGGCGAGCGCATGACCAAGACGGCGGTACTAGCTTCTCTGAATGACGCTGGCTTAGGGGCGGCGAGTTCTCCTTCTCGGTCCAGGGGGTTCTTGGAGGGAATCACGATCGAAACTGTGAATGACGAACTGCGGGAACAGTACGAAATTAAGGAGGGGGTAGAAGGAGTCGTCGTTACTGAAGTGTCTCCAGATAGTCCCTACGCAAACTCGCTGCCCGAAGGGATGGTTATATTGAAGATCAATGGAAGACAAGTGGACTCAGTCTCCGATGCTAATAGCTCGATCAACGAGGGTGATAAGAATATGCTCCTGATCGTATTTGGCGGTGTTTATCGATGGGTAAGCGTCGACGTTGAGTAAGAATTGTACAATCCGGTTTTCGGTTGGGGCGGTTCGGAGTTTTCGGATCCCTATCGAAATCCGGTACGCCTCAGATTGTCGAGCCGGCCTAGGATTTAGATTAAGAAAGCCGCACTCCTTTGGAGTGCGGCTTTTTTGGTTGAAAGACTGATCAAGCGGACTGTCAGACCTGCGTCCAATGACGTTCTAGAGAGCGCTAGGCTTCGACCTTTTGGCTACTACGGCTTTGAACGAATTCGACGATGCCTTTGGGATTGTCGATATTCTTCCAGGCGACTCGAAGAAATTCTGCGGGGTGGATGTCGCGCGTTTGGAGAAAGTTTCTATCTCCACCGCAGCCGTACATTATATCATTATCGAGTTCGCCTTTGATTTTCCCCCATGCTTTGGGCATGATTCGAGGAAGCCAAGCGATTCCTTCTACCTCATCTGATTTTTCGGGAAGCGAATCAGGAGTGACGGTGCTTTCGGACGGGATTCCTTTTTGTTCATGGATGAAATACTCGCGTCGCACTTGTTCGATTGACTGGGCAACTTCGTAGCTTGGCGTACCGTGGCGTACGAAGTCTTCGCCGTAGTCGAAGAAATCCTGGACTCGCCAGCCGTTGGCGGCGATCAGTTCCAACTCCTCTTGATCAAAGTAGCTGTCTTTGTCGTAGTTGCCTTCCCCGTAAAGCTTCACGGCTTTTACGTAAAGGCGTTTGAAGTCATCTTGGTAGTTGTAGTGGCTCATGCGTTTCGGATGGTTGTGTGTTTAGCTTAGATCTTCGAGCGTTTGGGTAGACGAAGCAAGTATGGGAATGATTGTGGGCGAAATAATTAGCTCCGACGTGATCGGCTTTTGTTTTTTACCGGACGTTTGCCACCCCGGGGGGTGGCGGATGAACGACCGCGTTGCGGTTCGCGTCTTTGCATATCGGCGACCCGAAAATCGACTTGGCGTTTGAATCGATCGACGCGTTCCACTTTTACGATGATGTGTCGGCCCACTTCGAAACGCTTCTTCGAGCGGCGTCCCACGAGAGCTGTACCTGAAATATCGATACGGTAGAGGTCGTCCGTCATGGTCGAGGCGTGCACGAGTCCGAAGGCATTGCTCTCAGTGAGTTCGATAAACATGCCGTGGTTGCGGACTTCGGTGATCATCGCCTTGAAGTCTCGCGGTTCAGGCTTTTCGAGCTCGCGTTCGAAGAATTCGAGAATCTTTACTTTTATGGATTCGCGCTCCGCATCCGAGCTGTTGACTTCAGTAAGACTGATATGCTCGGCGACCTTGTTGGTTTTAGCGGCGTTGTACTTTGGAATGCCGCCGGCAGGTTCGGGTTGACCTAGATTCTTCACGAGGTGGTGATCGAAGATGCGATGGACAACGAGATCAGCGTATCGACGGATTGGAGACGTGAAGTGCGCATAGTCTTGCTTCGCCAGACCGTAGTGACCGTCAGGCGTTGAGCGGTAGCAGGCTTTTTTGAGCGTGCGTAGCACTTGCGTCTTTAGGAGGGCGCCTTGCGGATGTTTATTGAGGTTTTGGAGGAGCTTCTTCATTTCGCTGTGAAGCGTGAGGTCAGCGACCTTGACCTTGTAGGTGGCGAGGTATTCTCGGAGCTCGTCGAGTCGTTCCTCATCGGGTTTTTCGTGTACGCGGTAAATACATGGCATTCCTGCAAGTCGCAGCTCTCTTGCGACTATCTCATTCGCGGAGAGCATGAACTCTTCGATGAGTTGGTGGCTTTCGTCGTGTTCGACTTTCTCTAGGCGGTCGGCGTAGCCCTCTCCGTCGACGAAGATTTTGGTTTCCGGCATATCGAGTTCAAGGGAACCGCTTTTTATGCGGGATTTGCGAAGCTTAGATGCGATCGACCAGAGCTTGCGAATGCTGCTCTGGAGCTGCTTGAGCTCCTTTTTCGATAGCTCGGCGAGCGCGCGGCCTGTGGAACCGGTTTGGTGAGCGGGCGGAAGCTTTAGATTTTGAGCGGCTGAGATGTCATCTTCCTTTAGCAGGGTGAGGGCTTGCTTATAGGTGAGGCGTTTGTTGCTGCGGATGATGGAGTTGGCGAACTCGACTTTCTTTTGCTTGCCGGCGTTAGTGAAGGTGATGAAGACGCTTTTGACGAGACGGTCTACGTCTTCCTTGAGCGAGCAGATCCCGTTAGAAAGTTCGTGGGGCAGCATGGGAATCACGGTGCCGACTAAGTAGGTCGAATTACCGCGTTCTTGGGCTTCTTTGTCTAGCTGGGTACCTGGTCTTACGTATGCGGATACGTCTGCGATATGGATGCCGATTTTTATGTGCCGGCTATCGACGCGTTCGACCGATAAGGCGTCATCGAAGTCTTTGGCATCATCGGGATCGATGGTAAAAGTGAATACATCACGTATATCGCGTCTGCCCTTATGTTGGGCTTTGGTTACCTCGGGCTTGATGTTTTTCGCTTCGCTGATGACGGGAGCCGCGAATACGGGATCAAGATTATACTTGTGGAGAATGGCCATGAGTTCGGCCTGCGGCTCGTGCGTTTGGCCGAGATTGAGCACGATTTCGCCTTCGGGATTTACGTGACGCTGCTCCCATTCGTGGAGTTTAACCACGACTTTGCTGCCGATTTTGGGCTTTGGCTTGAGTTCGGTCTTAGCAGGATCCGGGACGTAGATGTCATTGATGATACGTGGATCGTCAGGCACAACGTAGTGGAAGAAACGGGTTTTTTGGAGATTGCCGACGATCGTCTCGCGAGCGCGTTTTTGGATACGGATGACCCGTCCGCTAGGGCGATCCGCGTTTCGCTTGGTAGTCGATCTTTTCCGTTTCCAAGGCGATTCTCGTGGCCGATGGTG
>JBCCZW010000227.1:0-6887 GCA_039186805.1 Verrucomicrobiota bacterium | reverse complement strand
CGAAGAGCGGTGGAGTCGGATAATCGTTGGATGGGTTTAATGTTGGCTTTTGGAGCGGCGAGCGCGTGGGTAGCGCTGGAGTGGATACGGACCTGGTTTTTAACTGGATTTCCTTGGTTGCCTTTGGCGACGAGTCAATGGAATAGGCCTATCTTGCTACAGGGGGCGACGGTGTTCGGTCAGTGGGGGGTCTCATTCATGCTAGTGATGTTTAATGCTGGGGTGGCGGGGTATACGGTGAGGATCGTCGAATGGGCTAGGGAGAAAAAGAAGAGCTACTGCCCGGAGTTTTATGTAGCTTTGTCGGTCATGGTGGGGATGACTTTTTTTATGGCCCGGATCTCGGCGGGGCAGCAAAGAGAGGAGCTCATGGGAGCAGCCGTGATGCAGCCTCTGATTCCGCAAGACCAGAAATGGGATTCGAAATTTGCCCGTGAGATTATGGGACGGATTGAAGATCTGAGCCTCCCGGCTAGGCATACGGGGAGGAATATTCAGGCTTTGTTTTGGCCTGAAGCAGTGCTGCCGTATCCATTAAAGGGGGACGCTCGATTGCGTACTTGGTCAGAAGGTTTGGCGAATGAAGCAAATCTCCCGATCTTTGCGGGCGCGATTGCGGTGGAGCGTCCTGAGGAAAATGGAGATGTTCAATCTCCTCTGGGCTATGATGATGGGGACCTATGGTATAACTCCGTTTTCCTTGTTCGACCGGAGTGGGGTCTGTATCCAAAATATTACTCCAAGCGGCATCTAGTGCCGTTTGGGGAGTATGTTCCTTTGAGGTCGGTGTTTCCCTGGGCGGCGAAGGCAGTACCTCTCGATGGTGACTTTTCGCCAGGAGATAGTCCGTTGCTTCTGCCGCTCGATCTGGAAGGAAAGACAGTGAAGATAGGTTCTTTGGTTTGCTATGAAGATGCGTTTCCTGGGCTTGCGAGGGAATCGAACTTAGCGGGCGCGGGGATGTTTTTCGTGGCGACAAATAGCGCTTGGTATGGGCGGAGTGGAGCGGCGGCTCAGCATATGGCGCATTCTGTTTTGAGAGCGGTCGAGAATCGCCGGATCGTTTTGCGAGTGGGCAATGATGCGTGGACGGGATGGATTAATGAATACGGCCAAGTGGTGGATGAGTTGCCGCAGTGGGAGCAGTTGGCAGCGTCTTTTCAACTTTCGCGGGATCGCGATTGGGTGGGGCAGTTGACTGTGTATGCGAGATATGGGGACTGGTTTGTTTGGGCGTGTTGGGGGATGGTTGTGGTTTGTGGGGTGATCGGGTGGAGGATTAAAACCACTGATGGGCACTGATAGACACTGATGTAGATTGGGTTATGTAGACGATGGTGCCGGGTCGGCGCCCCGGCCTACAGTTTTTGTTGGAATTTTGCTTTGTGGGCGGCGGAGACTTTTAGGTACTTGGCGGCCCAGCGCTTAATTTGGCTTCGCTTTTCTTCGGTGAGTGGCTTGGCGACTTTAGCGGGTGAACCTAGGACGAGCGATCCGGGAGGGATTACGGTGCCGCCGGTGACGAGGGTTCCGGCTCCGATGATGGATTGGCTGCCGATGACGGCACCGTCTAGGATGGTGGCTCCCATGCCGATAAGGCATTCGTTTTCGATGGTGCAGGCATGGATGATCGCGCCGTGACCTATTGTGACGTCGTTGCCGATGATGACGGGGTAGTCGTCGGCGAGGTGGATGATGGTACCGTCTTGGATGTTGGTGCGGTCGCCGATTTGGATGTAGTTAATATCTCCGCGCGCGACGCAGGCGGGCCAGAGGCTAGCTTGCTCGCCGAGGCGGACGTCTCCGATGATGGTTGCTTCCTTGGCGACGTAGGCGGAGTCGGGGATTTGGGGATCTTTGGAAAGGAAGGTGTTTAGGCGGTCTTCGGTGGTCACAGGTGGGAATTGTGAATTAGGAATGTGGAATGGTGAATTGGAATGTGGGGCTCTGTGGTCGGCGAGGTCGCCGACCCTTTGCTGGTGTGAGGTTGGGCAGTGTTAGGACCGGACGGAGCCGGTCCCTCCAAGGAGAATTTCTAAATTGGTGCTGGTGATCTTGTGTAGCTCTTCTTCGCTGAGATTGGAATTTTGGATACGGGCGAGGTGGTGAGTGAAATCCGGGCGAGACTGCGATTTCGGAAAGGTGCGGAGAGGGTAGTCGGTGCCGAAGAGGAGGCGATCTATGCCGAAGGTGTCTATGACTTTGCGGTAGATTGACTTAGGGTAGAGAAGGGGAGTGGCGGCGGTGTCTAGGTAGATGTTGTTTTTAAAGACGAGTTGGTCGAGCTTCATCATTCCGGCGAGATGGGCGAAGATGAATTTGGTATTGGGATGACGTTCCGCCATCGAGCACAGCGATAGAAAGGGTGTATCCACTTTTCCGGGATAGTCGTGGGTATTTGGATCGGTGACGTGGAAATTGACGGGAGCGTCTACTTGGGCGGCGAGGTCGAGGGCCCGGTTGAGGGTTTCGTCGTGGTAGGCGTAGCCTTGGACGGGAGGATTGAGTTCGCCGATACCACAGAGGCCGGCGTCGAAGGCGCGTTTGAGATGGTCGAGGGCGGCTGGACCTCCTTTCGCGTTGAATGGGGCGAAGGCGATGAGGCGGTCGTGATGTTGTTGGATCCAGTCGATTTGCCAGTCGATGTTTTGGACGCAAGTGTCGTGGTTTTCCCAATACCAGCCGAGGATGACGGCTTTTTCGATACCCGCGTCATCCATGTCCGTGAGAAGCTGGCGGACGGTGGAAAAGGCTTGGAGCTGAGGGCCGCTTGAGGGTGAGACTAGGGAGAGCCAAGCAGATTCGCTGTTGGCCGCTGCCCAGGTATGGGGGTTCTCGTAGACGGTAGGGGGGTATAGATGAATGTGTGAGTCGTGGGGCACTTTGCGGGGCGGTGACCGGATTGGCTATTGGTTGTTGGCTAGAAGGAGGTTAGGGGATGATGAGAGATTCGGCGGCTGGAAGCCGCCGCTCCGATTTAGGCTGATTTTTGTTATGCGCGTTTGCCGACAGAGCGCATCATGTGGTCGAGGGATTGGCGGACGAGGGCTCCCATAGAATCGCATTTTAGGAAGTCGTCATTTTGATAGTGATCGGCTAATTCTTGGCGTAGGTTTTCTACTCGGTCGGGAGTGGATAATTGATCGGCGGCCATAGCTCTGAGGATCGCTTTCAGTCTTAGGCTTATGGCATGCATGCGTCGGGTGATGAGGGCGTGTTCTTCTCGCTGGTATTGGAAAGCAGTTTTTGTATCGATCTGACTGGTACAGAAGTCGACGAGGGGATTGTTTTCCTTGAAGAATTGAGGGAGGTAGAAGTTCTTGCGACCATCGTATGACTGTTGGTCGAAGTCCATGGCGCGGATGCGGATTTGGGTTTCTTCGAAGTCGGGGGTGATATCGACCACGAAGTTATAGGAACGCATGTCGCCGAGGAGGCGAACGAAGCAGCGTTCGTTGAATTTGATGAGTTCCTTGGCGATGCGGATGGCTTTGAGTTGTTCGTTATCTAGCCAATATTGGATGAACATATCTCCGGGTAGTCCGACCACGTGTTCTTCGATAAGGGTCTCGCCTTGGGTGAGAAAGAAGATTCGATTGGGGGAAAGCAGGTGTTCTAGCTCAAGACCGTAGAGGCGGGAGGCGTCGGCTTTTTTTACGTAGAAGTAGTCTTGGTTCTCATTGTGCGAATTGACTATTCGGATACGGAAGGGACGTGAGTTGCCGAAGATGCAGTAATCGACGCGGTCGACGTAAAGGTGTTCTACGGTACTTAGATCGCCTCCTGCTTTTAGGATGGCATAGACCTCGCGTAGGCCTTTGTAGAGGGGAGCCATGACGTCAGGGCGGTAGATGACAGTTTCCCAGAGGGTGTCGTTGTCGTCGGCGTCGTAGAGCGGCGCGGCGGCTTGGAAGTCTTCGAGTTGCGCGTAGGTAATGGGGAGTTCGTATTCGCGGCCGAAGCTGTGGAGGTAGTATCGGAGCGAATCGCTAATGGGAAAGGCGGGCTTGCGAGGGGTGGCGCTGGGGTTGCCTGCGCGGCGAGTGGCCTTGCGTTTGGATAGAAAGGTCTTGGAGCGGTCGTTGTGGTCCACGGAAGACTAAGGTAGCCAGCCGTGGTTTGGTAACAAGGAGGAATTAGTAGAGTCGATCGGCCGCTTCCCCGGGTGCTCTTAGCGAGTTCGCGAAAGCGAGGCCTGGTTTGCAGCGAGTCTCCTTATGAAAACCGAATTCGCTGGATTCGAAGGATTTGGTCGAACGCTTTTGGTTGCCGACTGCCCTACTCGCCTTCCTTTTCGCGAGCCTCGGCTACGATCACTCGGATTTGATCGACGGCGGAGTTGGCGTAGAAATCGATATCGAGCGTCTTGCGATCTTCGCTGATGTTGATGCTGTCGATTACATCGCCTTGGCCATGCATGGTTTCCAAGCCGCGCGATCGGTCAAAGCGGATATCTTCTGATTGAAAGATCTCATCGGTCGCTCGGAGAGACGCAGAGTCCGCTATAATCGCAATGATCCGATTGTCGAAAGTGACTGAACCTTGGAAGTTGCGAAGCGGCGAATCCATTTCCTTGCCTACTGGATTGTAGTGAAGCAGGTAGCTGCGGAAGCGTTTGGACGCCTTGGGCTTGAAGGTCTTAATAGGCTGCTTCTCTTGGATCGCGTGGTCGCCGGGTCCGCGGAATTCGAAGGGGACTTTTTCTGTAAGCTGAAGATTTCGCTTTTCCGGAAAAATGATGAGGTTCTCATCGCTTTCGTAGTCGTAGAGCTGCGACTGCACATTCGGGGGAGACGGATGGATGGAACCTTCGGTGTCGAGTATGCCGGAAGTTACGGGCCAGGTTTTCTCGAAGGGAGAGCCGTCGAAATCGATGTTCGTGAGACCGGAGTCGATCGTTGAGCGAGCGGCTTCGCCTTTAAAGAGGTGGCGCGGCGAAAGGGCGTCGTTTTGACCTAGGGTGACTTCGCCTTCGAAGACGGCTACTTCGGACCCGCCTTGAGAGGTCGCAATGCCGAAGGTAGTGCCGAGATCGACGATTTCAGCGTCGGGCGTGGTGACTTTGAAGCCGTGGGCTGTCTCGGGGCACCAAGCGTTGAGCGTGCCTTCTGCGAGGTCGATGTGATCTCCCGTTTGGACGACGAATGAGGCGGGGCCTTCAATTGTGACGATGGCGCCGTTGGCGAAGTCGAGGCGAATGAGACCGTCGTCGAATTCGACTTTTTGCCCGGTCTGAATGGGAGTTTCGCCAGTTGTTTTGTAAGTGGCTGCTGAATCGCTGGCGAATGCAATGGTAGCCACTTGCTCGCCGCTGGGAGCGAGGGTCATGAAGTAGGCGGAAAAGAAAACTGCCATGCAGGCTGCAGCTGCGATGCCTATCGATCTTACCCATGGGAAAGTAACGACTTTCGGCTCGGGGAGTTTTTCGATGATGGATTCGACAAATTCATTGGCGTCAGCGTCGCTGTGTTCCAAGCGAAGCTTGAGCGATTCCGCGAAGGCGGATACTGAACGGCTGGTGTCGAAAGTGCGGGAGAGAAGCTCGGAGGTGAGTAGTTGGTCTCTTAGCTGAGCGACGCGGTTTGAGTCCTGTTTGAGCAGAGAGACGAATAAGTCGGTTTCTTCGGAAGAGAGGTTCTCTTCGAGAAATCGACCGAGCAGGTCTTCGAATTGTGAATCACGTGATTGGTTCATGACGATGGGTGCGCGAGCGCATTTGAGATGCATCGCGCGAGTACTTTGCGTGCGGAAAAGAGGGCTTTGCGCACGGCTGTTGCTTTCATAGCAAGATCTTTGCCGATCATATCGGAAGTTTGTTCTCGAAAGTAACGCGCCTCGATAATGATGCGGGCGCGCTCCGAGAGTTTCTGTAGGCAGGCTTGCAGGGCGTCTTGTCGTTGAGCGTTGAATTCCTTGTCGTCGAGAGAGATGACCTCGTTACTGTCTTCATGGGCCGACACGATTTCGGGGATGCGTTGGTCGAGTAGGCGCCGGCGACGGGCGCTCTTGGAAATCTCGTTCATGACGAGATTCCGGGCGATGCCGCGAAGCCAGGCTCCGTAGTCGGAGTCTTCGTTGTAGCTATCCTGTTTTTTGTAGGCCAAAATGAAAGTTTCCTGCGCGATGTCATCTACCCAAGCGAGCCGTACACCCAGGGAACGGATGTAAGAGCGCAGGCTCGATTGGTGTTCGTGTATGAGTTTTGAAAAGGCTTCGCGAGAGACTTGGGACATAAGAATTCGAGATATAGTGGTTAGTTGTAATACGAGGTTGATTTGGGATTTTGCGAGCGTGTCACTCGTTCCCTTGCGGGAGCTGCTTGTTTGTAAATACGGTTTTAGTTTCGTTTTTGCATGCAAATTCCGCTTGGAAAAGCCCTCACAAGTGACCGATTGAGCCTCCTCGCTTGCGCAGGAATCGTGGTCAGGTGACCGCGATTTGCGCGCAGGCGGTTGGGTTCGTCGGATGATGCGTTTGGGTTGAGGGCTTTGGGAGTGTTGGATTTGTAGGGATGCGGGTGGGTTCCCGAAAAAAGGGGGTTAGGAGACTTGCTGATCGACGGCGGGATGCCGCCGCTCCTTTTCAGTTGTTACGGGTTTCGCCGAGGTTTTTTGGGAGGACTTGATGGGTCCAGGCCCAGTCTTCCCATTTTCGGATCATCTTGCTGAGGAGCTCGGGGCGTTCTTCGGCGAGATCGATGAGCTCAATGCGGTCTTTAGCGAGGTTGTAGAGTTCCCACTTGTTGGCAAGTTTGTTGAAGAGGGCTTTCCAGTCGCCGTGTCGCGCGGCGCGGTCGCCGTAGTGTTCCCAGAACATCCATTCGGGTTGCTCGCGGGCGCCGGTTTTTACGACGGGCATGAGGCTCTTTGAGGGAAGGGGGTGGATCT
>JBCCZW010000226.1:0-6900 GCA_039186805.1 Verrucomicrobiota bacterium | reverse complement strand
TTTCCAATTCCAAAGGAGCCTTTACGCTGAACAGCTCGGGATACGAGACCTCCACGCTAACATCAGGGATATTCGATACATAGTCTCGAATATCGAGCAGCAGAGCTTCCTCCATCTTCTGGTTCGAACCCTCGCGGAGCAAGACCGTGATCTGTCCAGTATGCTCTCCCTCGTCAGACCCGCTAGAGGCATTTTGATCCGCGCCTACGTCGACCGCTGTGCGAACCACTCGCTCATCGTCCAGGACCGCTGCCTCAATTTCGCCAACGATCCGAGCCGTATCCTCAATTTTAGTGCCAATCGGCAACTTAATATCCAGATTAAACTCCCCTTGATGCACCTTAGGGATCAACTCGCTGCCCAATCGCGGCAGTATGAAATAGACAGAGAGTCCAAAAGAAATAAACGCCCCTCCCACAATAAACACCTTATTATTTAGAGCCCAATTCAACAACCCGCGGTAGAAAATCAAAGCCGCTTTGAAGCTATGATCAAAGAGGCTCAGGAAAGGCTCGATAAGCCTCAAGAAGGCTTGCGCCAACAGACCAACCCCCTTCACAAACCACATCCCCAGCAAAATAATCCCTCCAAACGCTTTGCCGGTAACGCGAAAGATCAACCGTACCAAAAATACGAATACAAACCAAAATACTCCCGGAATCAGCAGCAAAGACCACCCGCCTCTGGCGATTCCACGCCCATTCTTAATGCGGCCGATACAATAACCAAGACCCTCTTGAACGCGCTGCACCGGTTGCGTTAAGAAATACCAATTCCAATAGCCTTCATTTCGTTTGGCCACATCTATAGGCTCGATATGCCTCGAAGCCAACATCGGTATGAAATACAAGGCGACCACCAACGATGCAAGCAGCGAGAACACTACTGTCATCGACATGTCTCCAAAAATTTGCGACGCGACGCCCTCCACAAAAACGATCGGGAAAAATACGGCAATTGTCGTCAAAGTGGAAGCCACAACCGCTCCCCCTACTTCCGATACCCCTCTTACCGCTGCCTGCACGAACTTGTCGCCCTCTTCTCGACAGCGAAAGACGCTCTCCAATACTACGATGGAATTATCCACCAACATTCCAACGCCCAAAGCCAATCCCCCCAGAGAAATGATGTTCAGAGAAACCTCCGCCACCTGCATCGGGGCGAAAGTCGCCACGATAGAAACCGGAATCGTAATCCCGATAATCGCGGTAGGACCCACTTTCCGAAGGAACAAAAATATCACGAAAACCGAAATCAAGCCGCCCACGATCGCATTCCCCTTCACCTCTTCGATCGACCGCTTAATAAAAATCGACTGATCGGTCAGCACTTGCAGCTCGCACCCTTCCGGTAGTTGATAAGCAAGAAAACCAGTCATCGCCTTGCGCGATCGTTCGTCCCTCGCGCGTTCAATCGCATAGGCGCTCAGACTTCCCGCGGCCTTTTCCCGCCACTCGCGCTCGCGCTCCGCCTCGCTCTTCATGTTGGCGACATACGCCTGCTGCTCCTCCGTCCCAAAGATCTTTTCGATAACATTCTCAGCCACCTTCACAATATTGGCGTCCGCTTCCTTGTTGATCTCGATCTCAATGCTCTCTTGTCCATTTACAGCCGTCACCACTTCAATCTCCTTATGCCCTTTGGTGACGGTTGCGATATCCTCCAAGGTGATGTTCGCGCTTCCCTTCTTAGCGACGACGATCGACTTAATCTCCTCCAAGTTCTGAAGCTCATTAAGCGTGCGAATCACGTAGCGCGTCTTTCCTTCATACAATCGACCGCCCGGAAGATTCACATTATTTTGGGAAAGCCGCGAATTCACCTGCTGAATATCTAAGCCTAAAGCCACCAGCTTCTTCTCATCGACCGCAACTTGATACTCTTCCTCCAACCCGCCTTTCACGCGCACCGCCGCAATGCCTTCCTCCCCTTCCAAACCGCGCTGCACGATATCCTCCGCATAAATTCTAAGTGTATCCAAAGAATAAGGACCCGTTAAACCTATTCGCATGATCGGATCTAAGCTCGGGTCGTAACGCAGAATCAACGGCCGCTTAGCGTCCCGAGGCAATCGCACCCGGTCCAACTTTTCTCGAATATCTTGAGTCGCCTCATTCATATCCGCGCCCCACTGGAATTCCAAAATGATATCCGACTGCCCCGCCTTGGAAATCGAACTAATGTCGTTAAGCTTGGGAATAATCGCCAGCTGCTCCTCTAGACGCTCGGAAATTTGATTCTCCACTTCCTGCGGAGCAGTACCCGGATACTCGGTACGCACCGTTAAGGTCGGGTAGGAAACGTCCGGCATCAAGGTCAACGCCAACTTCTGGTACGAGACGTATCCAAAAACGCATACAGCCATTACGACCATCAAGATCGCGACCGGGCGCCTGGTGGAAACCGCGAAGTGAGATTCTCTACCCACGCTTAGCCCTCAGTCTGAGATGCGCCCAGTTCGGATACCGACTCCGCCGCAATCCCTTCTGTGATCACCTTTACCAAAGCCCCGCTCTTTAAAGCGCTTTGGCCCAGCACGATCACCTCGTCGCCCTTTGCAAAGCCATGAGTCGACTCGACCAACTTCAGACTCGAGTAACCTTCTACAAATTGGATCTTCTGAGCCCTCCCATTTCTGACGCGAAAAACATACTGCAAATCCCCTTCATGCACAATCGCTTCCTTCGGCACCAAAACTACATCCCTTCGAGTATCCACAATCACTCTCACGTTCACGAACATCCCCGGATAGATAGGCAAGCCCCTATCGTTCTTTACTCCTACTTTAACCTTAAAAGTCCCGCTAGCAGGATCCACCACCGGACTAACTAGCTTTACATACGCGGGATAACTCACCCCGTCGATGAGATCGGATTCGATCTCCGCTGAGAGGCCCTGCGATATCCTGAGCAAATGCTGCCCTGGCGCATTAACTTCGGCATAGAGCTCATCGAGATTCATTAACGCAAAAAGCTGACGATTAGCTGTCACCCGACGCCCCACTTGAGCAATGCGCTCGGTCACCACCCCCTCTACCGTCGCTCTCACAATCGTATTCTCCAGGCGGATCTTCGACCGTTCGTAGCGAAGACGCGCCTGCTCGAGGTTGAAAGTCGCGCGTTCAAACTCCTGCTGATTGATAAGCTTGCGTTCCGCCAATTCCTTAGAGCGTTGGAAGGAGAGCTTCTCTTGTTCGTAACGCGTCTTGTTCTCCTCCATATCGAGCTGCTGCTCTTCACTCTCAAGCCGCGCCAAGACATCCCCTTTCACCACGCGATCACCCACTTCCACCAATACTTCAAGTATCACCCCTTGCGATTCAGAATAGATCTCTACCGAACTCTCCGTTTCCAGAACGGAATCGAAAACCAGCGACGAACTAATGTCGCCCGTTCCCAAGGTCGCCACCTTCACAGGAACCGCAGGCCGCGCTTTGGGCTTCCTTTCTTCATCCTTCTCTTCCCTCTCCCGCTTTTCGCCTTTCTTCGCCAAGCTATCCGACTTCGAGGAACTCGCCCTTTCCTTTGCTTGGCTTGAGGTGTCCTCACCGCCGGACTTTCGGTCCACAGACTGCGTTTCGGAAGAGCAAGCAGCAAAAAAGCAGACGCCTATCATCATCAGGACCGCAAAAATTCGCTTAACTGCAATTTGGTTTTTTATCTCGATCATCAGCCAATTTCCCAACCCCTCACGCCATTTGATCAACCAGATCTAAAGTCCTGAGGACGACGATGTTAGAGACAGCCTAAGCTAACCTCTATCTGCCATAATCCAGGAAAGATGGATTGCTAATATATTTCGCAGAGTCACCTGGTGTTTACAAAATAAATCCCCCAATTAATTCAGCTCAAAGCAGCGCGTCCAATCTTGGATGAACTCATTAGTCTGCCATAATCGGTGAAACTGCGCCTTCTTTCTTCAACCGCAGCTAAGGCAGGCTAGCCCGATTCAAAAACTAACTCGAAGAATCTATGCGCCAACTCAAGCTCTCTTAATGTGCAGACCGTCAACGGAGCCGAAGAGACTCCATTCCCAGAAGTCGTTGGCCTCGTGAACCGAAATTTCCGAAGAAAAAACGCTCCATCGCATCCAGTTCGAAAACCAAGTCTTGGATACGCCCCTTTCGAAACTACGCATTCGAGTCTCCGGTATTCTCGGCAACGACTGGAACATTTCTCTCAGCTAGATCGAGCCTACCATACGGCCCTATCGGCACCGATTTCCCTAACGGTTTTGACTGCAACTGAGGAAGCAATGTTGCGAATCTAAACTGTGCCGGAACTAATATCGAAAACCCTCTCTCGTTGCTGCTAATAAACAGCTCGAATGATCACCGCCCGCAGTCATCTTCTTCCGACTCCCGCGGATCACCATTAAAATGACTCCGGTATATGTCTAATCGGCTTTAGGGCCCATCTTCGACTGACAAATACGGGAGTCGCTTAATTACTTACTCTTTTTGATCACCGTAAAAATGATTCCGCCAATCATGGCCAGCGGCAGAAGGCTCAAGAGTCCGGTGGTAAAGTAATAGGCAAAGCGCGCCTCTTCCTTGCCTGTGACGCAAACCGTGCAAGCGAGCGCCTGGTTTGACGCCAAAACGAAAAGTAGAAAAAGCAAAACGACCTTACTCATGAGCTAAACTAGATCGACGAGAACATAAAGGATCGGCCAGATTCCGACGACAAAATACCAAAAGATGCGAGCAGCCCCATAGCCTTCGATGGTCATCGTTCCTTTCCCCAACTTTCTCCAAAGCATGTAGAGGCCAATTACTGCTCCGAGGACGTGCAAACCATGCGATCCAATCACCAAATAAAAGAACGCGCCTCCGATATTCGAAGTCATCGTGAATCCAAAGCTCAACAAGCTGATCCACTCGTAGCCTTGTATCGCTAGAAACATAACGCCTAAAACCATACCTCTCAAAAAGAGCGTTCTGCCGTTCTTCGAGTTGAGCGACTTTTCGAACTGATTTCCAGCGATATGTATCATTACGCCGCTCGCAAGTAGGATCAGCGTGTTAAGTCCTGTAATCTCGATGGGCAACCGCGGCTGCCCAACCGGCGGCCATTGCACTGCATTCGCGGTCGTCACCATATAGGCGCTAATAAGGGCTGCGAAGAACATAACTTCGGTCACGATAAAAACCAGCATTCCAAACACGGGACTGGAAATCCCCGATCGCCGTCTTTCGCTTACGGGTTCATCCCAAGATCCTTCTGCAGCGTTCGCCATAGCTCCCTCCCTCTATTTGCTGGTGAAATCCTTAATGATCGTGGTCGCCATGATCATCCTCAGCATGAGGATCCAATTCGCCTGCAAAAATCTTCTTTGCTCTCTCTACTCGCTCGACCGCTTCAGTCTTTACGGCGGACTCATCGAAGTCCTTGTTCCAGTTATGACCTTCCGGTTTCATAACGTCCGTAGCCGTTCCGAAAAAGAACACGAAAAGCAAAGAAGTGCACGCTAGGAGTATATAAGGCGCGTAGATCTTTTCGAACTTCAGATGCATAAAGTACGCTAGGACCATGTAAGCCTTTACCAAAGCGATACCGAAGGCCGTCGTCAAAACGAGAATCACCCGCGACGCGCCTTCCATCCCAGCGATCTCAGCTATTTCCGGGCCCGCCACGCTGATCACAAAAAGAACCAGCAACCAAATATATATCTTACCGTAACTCGGGTGACTATCTCCTGCCATTTTATTAAATCTCCGTAAGCTCTCGTTTTTACTTAGCGATATACATTAGCGGAAAGAGAAAAATCCACACAATGTCTACAAAGTGCCAATACAAGCCAATGTTCTCAACTCGGTGCCAATTTCGACCGTTCTTAATATCCTTTTCCGCGATAATCGCCATGATCACCATGCCGCAAAGAACATGGAAACCATGCAGTCCAGTCGCAGTGTAATAGAAACTCCAAAAGTTGCCTGCTCCGATGAGGACGAACCCGCCATGGATTTCATGCGTCCATTCGTACGCCTTGAATCCCATAAAAAATCCTCCTAAAAGTATCGTCAACCAAATCCACTTCCGCGTCGCCGCCACGTCTCGACGCTCTGAAGCGCTATGGGCTAAAACGACGAAGTAACTGGAAGTTAGAAGCCAGAAAGTATTGATGGCTCCAATGAAGGTGTTCGTCGCTCCCGCATCGACTGAAAAGGAATCGCCATGCAGGAAACGATTGAAAAGGTAAGTGGCGATCAAGCCGCCGAAGATTACGATTTCGGAACCGATAACCCACCAAACGGCAAGGCGCCCCGTAGGGATCCCTGTGCGGCTGCGGCCCGTAGCTATAATTTGATGACCCATGTTCTAGAGGAAATTTGAATTAGCGATGCGCCTACTTTTCGTTTTGGGGCCAATAGTCCTTCTCTCGACCCTCCACAGAGAATTCATAGGGGCCGCGATGAACATCCGGCAGATTTGCGCCAAAGTTGCCATGCGGCGGCGGCGAGGGGGCGACCCATTCTAAAGTGTTGGCCTTCCAAGGATTGGCTGACGCTTTCTTACCCTTGAACAAGCTAACGGCGAAATTAACGAGGAAAGGAATTTGGAAAAGCAACATGACGATCAACGAAATCGTCGCGAATACTCGCATGTCCTGCATCGCCTCGCCGGAGAGGTCCTGAAAGTGCTCGAAATTGTATATGCGCCGGTGCTGACCAGCCGCGCCCAACACGAAGAGAGGGATGAAAATGCCGTTAAAGCCGATAATCGTACCCCAGAAATGTATCTTGCCCCAGGTCTCGTTCATGAAGCGACCGAACATCTTCGGGAACCAATAATAGATTGCCGTAAATGTCGCCAAAATGGCAATAGGTACGAAAGTATAATGGAAGTGCGCCAACACGAAGTAAGTATCGTGAAGGTAAATATCCGTACCCGAAGACCC
>JBCCZW010000225.1:0-6924 GCA_039186805.1 Verrucomicrobiota bacterium | reverse complement strand
CCGCGGGCGCAGCCTCACTCCATTGCTGGACAATAATAGCGATCATGTGAACGGGGGCGCTTTGATTCATAAATGGCTCGGGGGTACTTCTTATATATATCGCACAGAGCAATATAGGCTCATTGAGAAGTATTCTGGTAACTCGGTGAGCGGAAGAGAGCTATACGATCTAGGAAGCAACCGGGTAGAAATGGTAAATGTGGCGGGTTTCCCCGAGTATCAAATCATTCTTCATGAGTTGACCACATCTATGCGACGCGAGCCCGCTGCTCAGGGGGTTAACCTCGTCCAAAACGCTTCCGCGTTCGGCGCGCCATCGAACAGAGCTCTTCCTGGATTGCAGGTCTCGACAACACCCAGCACAGCTTTTCTCGACTGGCCTAGCTCATCCGGTTCAGGCTCAGCCTACGATGTGCAATACAGATCCAATCAGTCGCAGTCCTTCGCTCCATTGGCAGGTTTTCAATCCGTGATTGGAGGGGCAGCCGATGTGCCCATAAGCGGCTCCTCCAACTACTTTCAAGTGGAACTGGCTAACAACGTTGCTCCGTATTTTGTAGTGGATCCTCTGATACGAAATAGCGCTCAAGTTGGTCAATCCTACTCGGGAAGTCTCGGCGGCGCCGCGACAGACGGAGGCTCCGTAACTTATGCGAAAGAGGCGGGACCCAACTGGTTGTCTGTGGCCGCCAATGGCAACTTAAGTGGAACGCCGCAATCGGATGATGTGGGGGCAAACTATTTCACAATTTCGGCCACAGACGCTCAAGGAGCTGCCGCTCATGCGAAGCTATTCATCAATGTCCTCGCGCCGTAGGGTTTCTCAAGGAGTTCGATGTGGACGAGCTGAGTTCGTCGCCGACTAAAGAAATTCGGCGACAGCTTCTTCAAGGGCATTGCCCCGGATATAACTGTGACCTATCTCTACGGTCTATCCGTTACCAATGTCTCCGGTTCGTACCTATTTGCTTGATATGGGGGCTTGCTGTTCCGCAAGCTCCTGGCCTCCGTTCCAATGCCTCCTTCTATTTTTGATATACAATCAATCTTGGTCGTGATTGGACAGAATCTCCCATATCAGGGGTCAGGCTTTAGAGGGCTTTTCCCCAAATAATGGATGCGCGAGACTCTGCTCGCCTCAAAGGTCAAATTGACGCGCTTGCGAATGTAATCGGGAGATTGGAATTTGAGGGACTGACTCCACTTAGAGTCCTTTCAGGACGGTGAAAGCTAAGAGGGGGTCTCGTCGTTTTCGTAGCCGCGGGCTTCCATAAAACATGTTTCATGGAATCAAACTCGTCCAGCCACGATCGCGCATGCACTTTGAGGGGTGCATTTTATACCCCTACCCCGTGCATCGGCATTTCCCGATGAGGGCGCCTTTTCCTTATGCAGGTGCTGCGCTCATCGCAGGCGGTATGAATGCGTCCACGTGTTGAACTTCCAACCTGAAAAATTATGACCCTAAAAAAATACCTCAAAGCATTCCGCGCTTTTTATCTATCGCCCCTTGTGTTTTTCGTATTGGGAACCTCGCAATTGGCTGCTCAAGATGATGACAGCGAGGATGATATCTTCGAGCTCAGCCCGTTTTCGGTGTCGGGCGATAACGAAGGGTATAGAGCTACTACGACCCTTGCCGGAACCCGGCTCAATACCCAATTGAAGGACATTGGATCCGCGATCCAAGTCATGACCTCAGAGATGTTTGAAGACACGGGCGCCACGGATGCGGAGACGATATTGTCTTACGCTATCAGCGCTGAAGTCGGAGGGGAACAAGGCAATTTCGCTGGGGCTGCGGATATTTCGGGCTCTCACACGAATACGGATCCAGGCCGTATCAATCCTCAAGGGAATCAAAGGATTAGAGGACTCGAACCTGCTACCTTGACTCGGAACTACTTCGTGACCGACATCGCTTTCGATAGCTATAATATCGACAGTGTGACGATCAATCGTGGACCGAATGCCTTGCTTTTCGGAATTGGAACTCCTGGCGGGGTGATTGAGAACACGACGAAGCGAGCCTTTTTCGGCAACGAGTTTACCGAAGTCTCAGCGCGTTACGGTTCGCAAGGCAGCTACCGGGCGACCTTCGATTTGAATAGGGAATTGGTCGATGGTCGACTTGCCGCTCGAGTGGCGGGCTTGGCAGAGAAGAAGTACTTTCGGCAAGACCCTGCCTTCGATCAGGACGAGCGTCTCTACCTTGCATTGGAATGGTTGCTTTCGAAGAACGAGGGCAGCGACTTCTTTGATGAAACCCGAGTGAGGCTGAATTTAGAACGAGGGAATATTGCCTCCAACCCAGTCAATGTCACGCCTCCTACGGATTCCTTCAGCCATTGGTTCCAAGCTCCTGATTCTATCACTCAATACACAGGTATCGACGACCCGGTTTGGATAACTCCGGAAGGCTATAATCCGAAGACAACTGTCGACAATAGTATGTTAGTTGACGGAAACGAAGGAGCGGGCACCGCAATCGCGGATATCACCACTTGGCAGTTCGCTCTGATTTATGACGACCCTAATGGATCAGGTCCTTCGACCGGCGCGGGGTTTGGAGATGTCACAGCGGTACAAGCTCGCATTCCCTTTCGCGGAGGGACTCCGGAAACTTCTCCTTCGGGCAATCGCAACCATGTCGGAGCCTATAGTTTCTACACCAAGTCCGAAGCCCCAGGCTTTAGAGTGCCAACGGTCAACGATCGCAACGTTTGGGATAGTGTGAACAACTTGCTGACTGGAAATACCGGTTTCGTAAACAGGGACTTTACGGCGAGAAATCTGACTTTGGAGCAAACCTTCATGGGTGGTCGAGCGGGGGTCGAAGTCGTGTTGGATAAGCAAGAATTGGATCTGAATCACCAGCTGCCCTTCGGAGGCGGCGGTACCGGCGGAGGGACAAGAGCGATGGATGTCGGCATCGACATTTCGCAATACTTGATCAATCCGAACGGCGCAGATGACTTTTGGGTGGAGAACCCGAACCTCGGTCGCCCCGTCATCCGCCAACAGGCTTTGGAAACGACCTGGAGCACTAGCGAGCGGAGTGCGGCCCGAGCCACCGCATTCTTCATTCAGGACTTCACCGAAAGCGAAGGCTGGTCCAGATGGCTGGGCAAGCACACGATGACTGGGTTCTATAACGAGACGGACTTGGACGTTACCAGCCATACGAGAAGGGTATCATGGACTGCTGATGGAGCCAGCTTCGATACCGACCGAACGCTGAATTTGAATAACAATATAATTGCTTGGCGGGCCAACGCCTTCATTCCGATCTACATCGGCCCCTCCCTTTTGGGAAGCGAATATCAAAGCGGTTCTGACGTTCGCCTCGAACAGATGAATTTGACGCTTCCTCGGCCGGGAGAGACTCACGCGATACACTATTTCGATCGAGACACGAATACGGCGGCAACGGGAACGGCTACATTGGCTCACCCGGTCTCTGTGATGGACCGCACAAGAACGACGATCACTACCGAAGCGGCCGCTATCCAGAGCTCATTTCTCAAGGACAGCCTAGTCGCCTTGGCCGGCTGGAGGACAGACGAGCAACGTACCACAGGACGAGCTTCAATCTCTGAATTGCCCGATGGAACCGACCGCTTGCCAGATAACTCTTTCGATCTCAGCGATAATTTTCTGTCGGCTACCGAAAACCAGCCGCAAGAAGGCAGCACGTTCACTTGGAGTCTGGTGGGTCACCTCCCTTGGGAATTGCCTGGAGGCGTGAAGGTCAGCGCTCACTACAACAACTCCGAAAATTTCAATCCTGTCGGGAACCGAGTAGACGTCTACAATCAGCAGGTGGGGTCTCCGCAAGGGACGACTCAAGATTACGGCGTTTCCTTCGAAGCCTTCGAGGGCAAGCTGGTCGCTCGGCTCAATTGGTTCGAGACGAGAAGCAGTAACGTCAATGCCGGCCTTACCGCGAATGCGGTGAACGATTTCATCGCCGATGTGCTTATCGGTCAATTCAACCCCCAGACGGTGTCGGTCAATGTCCCCGATCCCGAAAATCCTGAAGTATTCCTGGAGAACCCTACCGAGGTCGAGATGTGGAATTACTGGGTTAGCCGGGAACCGGAAGCTGTGGAAAAGGGAATGCTCGAACGCTGGCCGACTTTCCAAGACTACCGTCAAGGAATGCTTGAATTGATTCCTGAGGAAGTCCAAGCCGCGCGAGGCTACTATTTCGATCCCGATACTCTGGATCTGCTGCAGAATGGCGACGGCTTCGATGGAACGGTCATCGCGACTCAGGGCGCGCTCGCCGAAGGCGTCGAATTGGATTTGGTTGGCCAAATCACCAATTCCTGGAGAGTCGCCCTGAATGTGTCTCAGCAGGAGACGGTGGTTTCCGACATAGCCCCCGAGGTGAGCCGTAACCTCGCTTATTGGAGCGACACCTTAGAGCCGCTGGGCGTAATGGACTTTGACTGGGGTATCGACTTCGGCGGAGGCGGACCTGCTCGAGGTCGTTTCAATGTCGTTGGTCTCAATCCGGTAGCGGCGAAGCGAGCTCTCGAAGGAACCGTTTCGCCGGAACAGCGCAAATACCGCGCGAATCTCATTACCAACTACAACTTCAGAGACGGCAAATTTAAAGGACTAGGCATAGGCGGCGGGCTTCGTTGGCAGAGCTCCAATACCATTGGCTTTGCTATTGAACCCTTGCCTGGAACCGAGGGGCAGGGATTGGTACGCCCAATCATCGATCAGCCGATTGAGGGCGACGCTCTCACGACCGGCGATTTCTGGGCGAGCTACAAGAAGCCAATCTTCGATGGCAAAGTAGACTGGAAGGTACAGCTGAACGTGCGCAATGCGATCGCGGATCGAGGCTATCAAGCGGTGTATGCCAATCCAGATGGATCTATCGCGGTCGTTCGCAATCCGCCTCCATTGGATGTATTTCTGACAAACACGTTTAGATTCTAAGGGGCTAGTATTAGAATCTTCTCTGAATTGTAAGCGCGGACGTGGTTTGGGGTAATCCTGCCACGTCTGCTTCGTTCATGCTGAGGCTGAGCTCGGTATGCAAATCGGTCGAATATTCAACAGTCATTATGGGTTGCGCGAGGCCGTGAAGTAAGCGATATTTGAATACCCCCAAAGATGTTAGAATCCCCAACTATTGAAACCATCGCCAAGAGAGCTTGCGTTGCGAAGTCGACCGTTTCCCTTGCATTGAGAAATAGTCCGAAGCTTCTTGATGCGACTCGAGTGAAAATCCAAGGGATCGCTCGAGATCTCGGTTATAAGCCGAACCCATTGGTGAGCGCCCAAATGGCTCGAATTCGTAGGAGCAGGCCGCTGAAGAAGGTTTCTACGATCGGTTTCCTAAATACCTGGTATGACGAGGCCAGGCATCGGCGGCAAAAGTGGGACGTCATGGGTCGCTTTCATCGAGGCGTGAAAGAGCGAGCGGAAGCGCTTGGATTTCAATTCGAACCCTTGGAATTCGACACTTCGACGTATTCCGTAAAACGGATAGAGCAGATTCTAAAGTCCCGTAATATAGATGCTCTGGTACTGTCTCCGCTTAAATTATCGAGTTCCAGATTGGCTGTAAATTGGGATCCTTATGCGGTGGTCAGTATCGGTTACTTTGAATCCTTTGGAAATATCCACAGGGTGTTTTATGATAACTTCAATTCCATGGAGAAGGTGATGGAGATTGCCCAGAGCAGAGGATATCGGCGGATAGGGTTCATTACCAACCATGAGTCCGAGGAGCGCGCTGGACATCTTTGGAGCGCCGGATTTTTGGAATATCAGTCAAGGTGCATTCCTGAGGAGGGGCAGGTTCCTCTTTTACGTCTAGCTTCTCAGGAAAGGGAGTTTTCCTCAGTGGAATATGATCAGGTCGAAGATTGGTATAAAGAACATCAACCTGATTTGATTGTCAGCTATCTGGATAGGACGCTGCGTCACTTGGAATCCGTTGGATTTCGTTCTCCCGCGGATTTCGGCTATATTTCACTTCTCTGGTCGAAAGAGCTGGGAGATATCGCGGGCTACTGCCAATGCCTGGAAAAGGTGGGGGCGACCGCGGTCGATATCGTAGTGGAACGCTTATTTCAGAACTATCGCGGCATCCCTGACTACCCGTCCTCAACCTTGCTGACCGGAGAGTTTAGAGAAGGAAGAACGCTCCGTCCACCCCGAGAGACACTGCCGGGGTGATAGCGTTTTCAGTCGATACTTCGCCTATTTGCGTTCAGCGCTATAGCCTAAACGGATTCCCAATTGCGCGGCGGCCCGATGCTCGCTTTTGAGGTAGCATTGATTTTCGCGGCTATTTTATTAGCTCGGTGTTCGGGTGAGCGGCGTGCCATCCGAACCAGAAAGCTCGGTGCGAAGGGAGGCGGGCGAGTTTATCTCCCCTTTTGTTTTGGAGGGCGGATTCCGTTAGGTTCCAGATGTTTCCCGCTGTATCGGTAAGTTGGTTACGTTGCATTGTAAAAGTGTTTTCTCCGCTTTCGTAGGCGCGAATGGCACCGCTTTTGTCTGTGATGAGCACGTAAGGGATGCCGCCGTAGACGTCCTGAACGACTTTTCGTCTGGCGAGGAATTTAACGGAGTAGGCGCGGGGTTCATCGAGGGGTCTTCCGAAGCGGAGCGCGAAGACTTCGTCTTTGTTTTTCAGCCGCTTGTCGTTGAAGGGCGTGTTGAACATGAGTTGGTCGGTCGAGAAGTAGGCGTTGTAGGCGACGCCTTCGCCGTAGTCGCGGCGGTGACCCGTCTCCAATGAGAGGACAGTGGTTGAGGGGTGGCGTTTTCGCCATTCGCCCCAGGTGGTGGTGACGAGATAAAGCGGCTCGAGCCTGATGCCCTTTCCTGCGAGAGGCCCGACCACTGGTTCGCCCTCGATCGTATTCCAGAGCGACTCGGTGGCGTGGTCGT
>JBCCZW010000224.1:0-6927 GCA_039186805.1 Verrucomicrobiota bacterium | reverse complement strand
TAGCGAATCTCTACTTTCGTTTGGAATCGAGCTTCCAGCTCATCGGTCCAGTTCGGGTTTCGCTTTTCGGAAGTGAAGGGACCAGTGATGACTACGGGAGTTGAAGAAAGATTCTCAGCGGCTGTTTCGAACAGCGTCTCGTAGATAGGGTTGCGGAATGTTTGCTTGAAGAAAGGGCTGTCGCGATCGTCGGGGTCTTTACCTAGCGCCTTCAAAGCGGTTTGGACGAGCTTTTCGGTGACGGTGTCGATATCGAGCAAGGTCGCGTTGAGCTCTTTCGCTAGCGCTCGTCCGTAGGTTGTTTTGCCTGCTCCAGGGGCTCCGGAAATAATGTAAAGCGTATTCACTAGTGTAATACAGTAGGTAGTTACGTCTCGCAGGTGAAATAGAAAGGCCAAGCAATTGATGCTTGGCCTCCGAAAAGTTGGTTTAAATCAAATTTCGCTAGTTGCTGGGGAGACGAACGAATGAAAAATGGTTTATGAGATTGTCCGAGAATTTAGGCGATTCGGTGGGCGCTTGCTTCAAATGAATGCTCAGGCGTTCCTTTAGAGCTGTCTTCTCGGTCGTGGTGAGTTCCATCTTTTGCTTGAGCTCGACAAGTTCGCAGCGGTAGGCGAGCCAGTCTGCTTTGTATTGCAGCACATGGTAATTTCCGGCGATCTCCTGCTCGACCTTACGAGCTTGTTTAGAGCAGTAAACGCCCTCTAAGAGCTCGCTTACCTGGCGGACTTTCGCTTGTTGGTTTTGCTTGAGCATGCTGTTTCGGAATCCGATCAGCTTGCTTTTCAGGAGCATCAAATCTGTGGAGATCTCCTTTTCCTTGCGTCGGAGGGAGAGCTTGAGCGATTTCTTGCTCCAGTGCTGGAATTCTCTAGCCACGAGAAGGAAACGTTCGCGGTGGTTTAGCGCTCCAAGGAAGTTGTGAGGATTCGCTAAATCTAGAGTCGAGCTTTCTTTGCGGTTTTCCAGGTGCACCTGAAGGAAGCGTTCGAAATCGGAGACGCGGCGAGCGTAGGGGGCATAGCGCCAGCAATCGCTCAGGATCTTTTGAATTTCGAATGAGCGGTCTACAGGATCAGTGTAGCCGACCAGGTACAGATATTCAGAAATAAGATCTAAATAGTGGGAAGTCGCCTGAATGAAGGCGGAGAGGTTGCCGTGAGCGGCTTTCTTGATGAGCTGACGGATTTGGCTGCGTTCAGCTTTTGCTGTAGGAACAGTGTGGGCATTCGTTCCGCTTGAATGAAAAAGAGCCATATTGAGTGATATCGACTGAGTGAGGTCGAATTAGCTTTAAACGGCGAGAGCGATTACTCCTCTTCCGGACGGCGAGACATTGCGTGACGACAATCGGACACGACGCGAAGCCAGATTTCACGCAAATCGAAGAGTCGCGTGCGTGCCTGTTTGCTGTAGAATGGAAGGGGATCGATCTGAAGTTCGTCGATTTCGTTCAGTATAGATAGAGATTGGTTAACCGCAGCGAGTCCTCGCTTGAAGTAAGCGATGGCGAGCGCGTAGTCGCCGAGGTCTAGAGCGGTAACCGCCAGAAGGCCGTAGTAGTCGGATTGACTGAGGGCGGATTGCAAGCGGAGGGTCAGGGGAGCCGAAATTTGATCGGAGCACAGGGAAACGTGCTGCGTCCATTTTTCAGTGAGCCATCCGTGCAGAGCTTTGCTCGCAATAAACAAGGGATGTTTATGGAGCGTATAGGGCTGCTCAGGAACAGCATCGAGCGCATTGTCGATGTGATCTGGAGTTTCCGAAGCGTTTGAGCCGGTTTCCCAGCCCATATACAGCGCGACTTCGTCGAGCCGGTTCTGGCTTTTGATAAGTTTTCCGTACAGCTTTTGGTATTTCGCGATTTCCTCCTGCTCTTTTTGCAGGTAGCGTTCCCAGTCGAACTCGTTCAGAACGGTTTCCCAACCGTCTTCCCAATCGTTCTCGGGGTTACTCTCGTGATCAAAATCCGCCATAAACTGTTAACAGCTTTTTAAAAGGTGAGCGGACCGTAGGTAGCCGATTTTCGTTTGGCAAACGAATTGTTCAAGAAATTATGCCCAAAACGATGTGAAGAACTCGCGAGGTAGGCTCGGGTTTGGGGAACGAATCCGAGTTGTGGCAGTCACCCCTTTTGAGATAGCTCGATGGTTAGGCAGAGCCTCTCTTCTTGGCAGATCAGGATCTTGATTAGTTCGTGCTTTTGCGATTGGCATGCTTTGCTTATCGCTCCAGTTTAAGGTTTTATGGAGTCCGAAGAGTCTACCTTCCATTTAAATGCTTTCTTTTCCGGCCACGTGCAAGGCGTCGGTTTTCGCTATTCGACTTATCAGATCGCTAAAGGCTACGAGGTGACGGGCTGGGTTAAGAATCTGATGGACGGACGGGTCGAGCTGGATGTTGAGGGCGAAAAACAGGAGTGTCTGCAGTTTTTGAGGAATATTGAGGACGAACTTGATACTTACATTCGCAAAACGGAATCGAAGGAAGGCGCTCGGGGTAAAACTTACGACAAGTTTATCATCGCCTGAATTGTATGGCGAATGCGATCGAGATTGCTGGTTTGACGAAGGACTTTCCCGTTGCGGTCAAAGGGAAGCGACTGCGAGCGGTAGATGATCTGTCGCTCAGCGTTGGCGAGGGAGAGGTGTATGGTTTGCTGGGACCCAATGGATCGGGTAAGAGTACGACGATTAAGGCTCTGCTGGGTTTACTTAAGCCGACCAAGGGAAGCTGTTCGGTCTTTGGCAGTCCTTGTTCGGAGGTCTCGACTCGCTTGATGCTGGGGTATTTGCCGGAGGCTCCCTACTTTCCGCGCTTCATGTCCGGATTGGAGTTAGTGATTTATTTCGGGGAGTTGTGCGGTTTAAAGAAGTCTGAGGCTGAGGAGCGGGGAACTGAGCTTTTGGAAGAGCTCGGCTTGGCGGGGGCGCGGGAGCAGCGGATCGGCACCTACTCGAAAGGGATGCTGCAGCGCTTGGGGATGGCTCAGGCATTGGTGGGAGACCCGAAGGTGGTGATTTTGGATGAACCGACTGCGGGAGTGGATCCGATTGGAGCGCGCGATATTGGTCAGATTATTTTGAGGCAAAAGGAGATGGGGAAGACGGTGCTGCTTTGCTCCCATCTACTTTCGCACGTGGAATCGCTTTGCGATCGGGTTGCGATATTGAATCGGGGCAAACTGATGACGGAAGGTCGGGTGGAGGATCTATTGAGCGACGGCGACGCGTCTGGTTTGCTTATAGAAGGATTGTCTGAGGAAAAACGCGTTCGCTTGATCGCCGAGGTCGAATCGAATGGCGGTAGGGTGTCGAAGAGATCGAAGTCTCTGAGCGACTTGTTTATGGAGCAGTTGAAATGACTCACACTCCAGAGTTCGAAACTCCAAATTTGAGCTGGTCTTTCCGGAGGGCTTGGCTCATCGGACAAAACGCGTTTCGAGAGGCGATTCGGATGAAGTTCTTCGCAGCGCTGATGGTCCTGGCCTTGGCGGCGTTTGCTAGTTCCTTCGTCTTTCGCGAGTTCAATTTCGGAGCTTCCGAGTTGAAGTTCATCGCTGATTTTGGCTTCGGGGGACTTTCGCTTTTCGGTTCGATTTTGACCGTGATTTTGACGGTTCAACTGTTTCTCGGGGAGATCGAACACCGAACGGCTTTAACGCTATTGGCGAAACCGGTGAGGCGATCTGAGTATACGCTGGGGAAGTACATCGGAGCGATGATCGCGATCGCTTGCTTTGTGGCTTCGCTGACTCTCGCTTTGGCATTGGCTTTATGGATACGCGAAACGCAACTGATTGCGGAATCGCCGGATTTGTTTCCGGAGGGACGGGTGATGCGTTATGGAGATATTTTGATGTTCGGCGTGATGCATATGCTGCGATTGGGCGTATTGTCCGCTTTGGTCGTGTTGTTTTGCACCTACGCAACTTCCACGATGTTCGCGATGCTGATGGGTTTTCTGGTTTGGATTGGAGGACAGCTTCAGCACGTGGCGACAGAGGCATGGGTGGCCTCTGGAACGGTGGTTTCGAAGCTAGGCTATGCGTTCGTCAGTCTGCTGCTCCCAAACTTTCATCTTTTCGATATTGGGGATAAGATTGCTCTTGGTGAGGCGATTGCGTTGAGCGGTTATGCGAAAGCGATGATTTACGGGCTGCTCTATGCGTCGTTTTATCTGACGGTGTCGTTCATCAGCTTCAGCAAACGTGAACTCTAAGCGTATTCAGTTTATTGGGATTCTGGCGGCTGCTCTCCTCCTGGGATGGGCGACTCGCGGGTTGGAGCAGTCGGCGAGCGAAGATTTTGGGCAATCCTCCGATACGGAGAAGTTGGAAGCGCTGACGCAGGCTCGATTAAGCCAAGGCATGTCGCTCGCCCTGCTCGGCGGCTACCGCCCGATTGTGGCGAATATGGTTTGGATTGCGATGGATGGGGCGTGGATGAGGAGAGATTTCGACACGACGCTCAGTCATATAAAACTGGCTACATCGATCGATCCGCGGCATGAGTTCTTTTGGTTGAACGGAGCGCGCATCATCGCGAACGACATGCCGACCTGGCGGTACAGCTATGAAGAGATGGATCGTCTTCATACGACGATTGAGGGAAGAATGATCAAGGATGAGTTTGCTGAGGAGGCTTTGGAGCTTTTGGAGAAGGGATCCTCTCGATTGCCCGAGAATCCCTTAATCTTGGCTGAGATGGGCGTGATCGAATGGCGCAAGAAGGACAATCTGCAAAGAGCTGGCGATCTGTTCTTGAAGGCTTGGGGAATGCCGGATGCGCCTTACTATGTCGGACGGATTTACGCTGAGGTCCTTGAACGACAAGGCCGGCGCGAGGAGGCTTTGGCGTTTCTCCGGGAGATGGTCATCGACTTGCCGGAGAATGAGTTGGAGGCGATGGTTCCAGTGGTGAGGGAGCGGATACGGAGACTCGAACGCGCTTTGGGGAAATGAGGCGGCATTGTGCTTGCCGGATGCGAAGAGGCTCATTCTGATTCTCGTATGTCTTCGGAAAATCTGTATCCTATTACCGAGAAACTCTTGAACCGCTCCGATCGCGAAGCGGTGACCAAACAAAGGGCAAAGGCCATCTGGATGAGCGGTCTCTCAGGATCGGGGAAGAGCACTTTGGCGGTAGCTCTGGAGAAGCAGTTGCACGCTCGAGGGAAATGGGTCTATGTCTTGGATGGCGACAATATCCGTACTGGTTTGAATGCGGGGCTGGGTTTTTCCGATGACGACCGAAAAGAGAATATTCGTCGCATTGCGGAGGTCTCGCGACTTTTTGTGGATGCGGGGGTTATCGTGATCAATTCCTTCATCACTCCGAAGGAAGATTTGAGAGCCATGGCCCGTGATATTGTTGGTAAGGACGATTTGCTGGAAGTCTATGTGAAGGCTTCCTTCGAGGAATGTAAGAAACGCGATGTCAAGGGGCTCTATGCGAAGGTGGAGCAGGGCCTGGTGAAGGACTTTACTGGCAAAGAATCCGGTTTTGAGGAGCCGGAAAATCCCGACTTGCTGATTGATACGGAAGCGCAGACCGTCGAGGAATCCTTGAGCGATTTAGTAGATTTCGTTCTGCCGCAGATATGAGGCGCCTGGTGTAGGGAAAGCTTAGCATGTCGTTGATCCTCGCTAAAATCGGCAAGTGGCTCCTTGGCAAGTTGCTTGTGGTTGGTTTGATCGTCGGATTCGCGGTGGGCGTTTTCGCGCTGTATTTGTTTTTGAGTGACGAATACCGAATTGAGGGGGAACGCGAAGCGCAGTTGGCGACGGCTGAGATGTTGCGGAAGGAAGTCCGCGCTCAGAGCGAGGAAGCATTCGATCGTTTGCGCGAGATTGGCGAAGAGATGAAAGCTTCGCAGAAGCGCCTAGAAATTGCCAACGAGACGATTGAGTTGATGGAAGGCTTCTTAACGAAAGTTGAGTATTTCTTTCTCTCGGATGAAGAGAAAAAGGCGCACGACGTTAAGCTAGAAAAAGCGAAGCAGAGCAAAGAGCTTCAGGAGGAGCTATTGGCTAGCTTGAGCGGGGAGCGGTCTGAGAAACGAATGATGAGGGACGCGTTGACTCTCAAGGAGGCCGAGTTGGACAAAGAGATCATCCATTTGCAGCGAAGCTACTCGAAGACGGTTCGCTACATCAACGAAGCATGGGACAAAGTGCGGCCCTATGTATTGACGACTTTGATACTGATCATCGCGGCTCCGATCGCGTACAAGTGCTTTTTCTTTTATGCGCTGGGCCCGTTTTTGTCCTCGGTGAAGCCCATTCGTTTTTCAGATGAGCGCATGGTGAAACCGGATGTGGGTAAGAGCGAGGTGTCTTCGGAGGTGATCCTCGAATCAGAGGGAAAGATCTGGTTGAAGGAATCGTTTCTGCAGGCTTCGGACGAAGGGATGCCTCGCAAGACGCGTTTCCTTTTTGATTGGAGCATTCCGTTTACTTGTTTAGCGAGCGGACTGGTTGAAATGGTTGAATTTTCAAGCAAGGCGGGCGCGCATGGGGGACGCATTACGGTTTCGACTCAGGACGAGCCTAATCTTGAGTTGGCTGTGGTGGATTTGCCGGATGGGGCCTCGATGGTACTGCGCCCGCGGCATATTGCGGGGATTGTTTCGAAGACGGGCGAGAAGGTGAAGATCAAGCGGCATTGGTGCTTCAGCCGGGCTCAGTCGTGGATCACTTTGCAATTTCGCTATTTCGAGTTTATCGGTCCTTGCCAGATCGTGGTGGCCGGAGTGCGTGGGGTGAGAGCTGAAGACTTGGATTACAGCAACGAATACGGGCGTCGGACCAATCAGACCGCCACGATCGGGTTTACGCCAGATCTAGCCTACGGCGCGGTGAGAGCTGAAACGTTCTGGTCATATTTTCGTGGATACAACCCGCTCTTTGATGATGTCTTTAGG
>JBCCZW010000223.1:0-6928 GCA_039186805.1 Verrucomicrobiota bacterium | reverse complement strand
GAAACTCTTGAATCCGTTAACTTTGAGAGCAGAAAGATACATGAAAAAGGCCGACAATGAACAGCCGCCTCAAAAACTGACAACTCCAAATCCCCCATTGTGAATAACTCGAAAAACAAGGCGCGAATAACTTTGGGAACAAGTTCAGGGATCAGGAGACAGGCATCAGGAGTCAGTCTAAGAAAGTAGCATCGAGCGTAAGCTCGATGAAGATTTCCCCACTACCAGAACCCTCCTGGCATCTGTCCCCTGATCCCTGTCGACTGGCTCAAACCACCTGACAGGGCAACATCACCGCGTCTTCCATTCCGTGAATAATCTTCTTATCCGGTGGACAAAAGGTAGCCAAGGCCCCCGCGAGCTTCACTTCATCGCCAACTACAAAGTAGTAAGGATTCAATCGTAAGCGGCCCACCGCCTCATAAACCTCGCCCTCATCCGAGTACACAGGATGCTTTAACCGCACCGATTTCCGAAACTCTTGGATGATGAAGGGGTGCTCGCCAAACATCTCGCAAGCTTCTGCCAAGGCATCCTTCCAATGCTCCTTAGAAACATCATCGCCCACCGTAACGCTCCGAGACCCCCAAGCCGTTTCGTGGAAGCCCGAAATCTTCAAAACCAAGTTCCGCTCCTTCTGGCTCGCTTCCGCCAAGTCCATCCAATCATGCAATTGCCTTCCTTGGGCCAGAGGACCATCAAACACAGCCCCAGGCGGCAAGGGCGTCGGATCCAACACCCACGACTTCGGTATCAACTTATCCAATACCCTCCGA
Source organism: Verrucomicrobiota bacterium (assembly GCA_039186805.1). GTDB lineage: Bacteria > Verrucomicrobiota > Verrucomicrobiia > Opitutales > Opitutaceae > JBCCZW01. Next base: position 6,152 of record JBCCZW010000223.1, on the reverse strand, counting down.
GATGCCTTGCTTAAATTCTCCTTCCAGAATTCCTGCAAGAGATGATGATGATAGAGAGCCAGCCCTAGCTTTTCCTCATAAAACGGACGATAGGCCGGAGCCATTTGAAGCTCTCCCGCTTCCCATGAATCAAGCAAATAGTCCGAAACGCCGATGTTCTTAAGGTCGAACAATTCGAAAAACCGATAGACCACGTCTACTCGCTCCGGATTACCTTCGATATCGAAATAGACGCCATCTCCCAAAGGAAACAACTGCTCGGTCCACAAGCTGTAAACGCGGAACCCTTTCCTTTGCAAACGATCTGCCAGCCAATCCATCTCCGGCTTGTAAGTACCGGCTTCCTCGCTAACGGCAATCGCTACCACGGGAGCATTCTTATCCGGAGCCAGAGAGGCCATGGACTCATACCAAGCGCTCTCCATTTTCCCTTCCGATCCCAATATCCGATCGTTTCCAGATTCTTGATACAGTTTGTTCAGGTAACCCGTTAGCCCAATACCGCCAGGAACCGAGTCCAATTCCGTCAGAGAAAACCCATTCTCCGTCACCAAAAGATCAGGACGAATTACGGGCGGAACCACCCCTTTAAGCCCCTTGGAACGGCTTAACTCAATCAGTGCCTCCGGTTTTCCTCGATCGAGATATTCCGCTACCCATGGAGTAAAAAGCTCTTTATTCCGAAGGATTTTCTTTCCTGCCGCCGAACGCAGGTAAAGCGTTTCAAAGGCCTTGTAAAAGTCGAGGCTCGCCTGCCCGATCGCCTCGAATTCAGCGATCATCGCAGGCGTCAACTTCCAGGGCTCGGGCGAAAGACGCCAAGTCTTCCCCTCGAACAATTCCTGATCCGCAAACGCGCTCCTTAACTCCGCCAACTCCATTGTCCTTATCTCCTACTAGTCCTCGATCAGAATCTCCTTATTGCGACTACGCGGAGACCCCGCTCGCAGCCAAGCATTGATGAATCGATCGATGTCCCCATCCATAACCGCCTGAATATTCCCGCTATCGACGCCCGTTCGAAGGTCCTTCACCATTTGATAGGGCTGAAATACGTAGCTGCGGATTTGGTTGCCCCAACCAATTTCCCCCTTCTCTCCATATACCTTCTCCATCTCCGACCTCTTCTCATCCTGCATTTTCTCGTACAATCGCGCCTTGAGCATCTTCATCGCAGAAGAACGATTCTTGTGCTGCGAACGATCATTTTGACAGGCCACCACGATCCCAGTCGGGATATGAGTCAAACGCACCGCTGAATCCGTCTTGTTGACGTGCTGCCCGCCCTTACCGCTCGCCCGATAGGTGTCTTCGCGAATGTCCTTGTCTTCGATATCAACCTCAATGTCGTCTTCAATCTCTGCCACCACATCAACCGCGCAAAACGATGTATGCCGCCGCGCATTAGAGTCGAAAGGAGAAATGCGAACCAAGCGATGCACCCCACGCTCCGCGTTCGCGTAACCAAATGCATTTTGCCCAACGATACGAATCGTTGCTGAAGACAGTCCCGCTTCTTCGCCTGGCATCATTTCGACCACTTCGGTCTTGAAACCCCTCCGTTCCGCCCAGCGCGAATACATGCGAAAAAGCAAATCTGCCCAGTCGCATGACTCGGTCCCGCCCGCGCCCGCGTTGATGCTCAAAATCGCATTGCAGCCATCCTGAGCTCCACTGAGGTAGGACTGAATCTCCAACTCGTCCAACTCCACCTTCAGAGCTTCGGCTGACGAATGGAGCTCCTCGGCTTCTTCCGAAGTTTCTTCAACCCCCTCTTCCTCCAAGAGTTCGACCATTACTTTGGCATCTTCGAGCTTACTCTTGAAACCCGTCATGCCATTAACGATCAGCTTGAGGCGATTGCCCTCTGAAATGACTCCTTGCGCTTCTTTGGGATTATCCCAGAAGCTCTGCTCAGCCATCTTTTCATCTAACTCCCCAATCCTTTGCGCCTTCGAATCGACGTCAAAGATACCTCCATAAATACCCAGCTCGCTTCTCTATCTCGTCATGCAAAGTCTTCGTCTCAGGCTTGATCATAAGCCGCCGAGCATGAGACCCGCTTTTACGAGATCAAGACCTAGAATGAATAAAAACGAAAAGGTAGCGCGCCGCATCCGGACGCGCCTTCTAAATTGTAGATAGGCGCGTTGAACCGGAAAATCTCAGTCTACTTCGACCGCAATAAACCCTTCTCTCGCTCCTCCAAATAGAGCGGATAAGTCATCTTGATCCCCTCTTCCAACGGAATCTTCGACTTCCAACCCTGACCGGCCAACAAAGAGACATCCATCAACTTGCGAGGCGTTCCATCCGGCTTTGAGGGATCCGTCAGAATCTCCCCCTCAAATCCAACCGTCTCCTTCACCAACTCCGCAATTTGCATGATCGAGTGGTCCACGCCCGTACCCGCATTCATAAGATCCGGCGGATTATCCAACTGAAGGGCAAATACAACTGCATCTGCCATATCGTCAGCATGCATCAGTTCTCGCTTCGGCGTCCCCGTCCCCCAAATCGTCACCGCGTCCGCCCCCTTCTCTTCCGCTTCATGAAAGCGACCAATCAAGGCCGGCAAAAGATGGGAATTTTCCGGATGATAATTATCCCCAGGACCATATAAATTCGTAGGCATCAGCGAGTGATAGGTCACGCCATACTGCTTGCGGTAGTATTCGCACAACTTGAGGCCCGCGATCTTCGCAATGGCATAGGCTTCGTTCGTCGATTCCAAAGCGCTGGTGAGCAAGCAATCTTCCCGCAGAGGCTGAGGCGCCATCTTTGGATAGATACAAGAGCTTCCTAAGAACAAAAAGCGGCCAACGCCATTTTGATAAGCGGCCTCAGTCGTATTGGAAGCGATTGACAAGTTGTCATAGATAAACTCAGCCGGATACGTATTGTTCGCGTGAATACCGCCCACCTTGGCCGCCGCCATCACCACGACGTCCGGTCTCTCGCTTGCGAAAAAATCATTCACCTCCGCCTGGCTCTTCAAATCGAGTTCGCCGCTCGAGCGAACAACGATATTCTCAAAGCCTTGCGACTTCAGACTGCGAACGACAGCAGAGCCCACCATGCCCCGGTGACCCGCTACATAGACTTTAGAATCAGGCGTCATGGAATTTTAGATACTCAAGCTCCCCTCAATCAAGCGAGAGCCTCTTTGATCGTCTTTTCCTCTTCGGCAAGCTTCAAGTCCGCATCGACCATAATTTCCACGAGCTCCTTGAACTTTACCTTTGGCTCCCAATCAAGCTGCTTTTTGGCCTTCGCAGGATCGCCAATCAAAAGATCGACTTCAGCAGGACGCTCATAGCGCTTATCGTATTCGACGTACTTCTCCCAATCCAAGTCGAGACGAGCGAACGTCGCTTGAACGAACTCCTTAACGGTATGCGTTTCATTCGTCGCGATCACATAATCATCCGGCTCATCTTGCTGAAGCATCAGCCACATCATTTCGACATACTCTTTCGCGTAGCCCCAGTCCCGCTTTGCATCCAGATTGCCAAGGTAAAGCTTTTCCTGCAGCCCCATCTTGATGCGAGTCGCCGCCCGCGTAATCTTGCGCGTTACAAAGGTCTCGCCACGACGTGGAGACTCATGGTTGAAAAGAATCCCTGAGCACGCGAACATGTTGTAAGACTCGCGATAGTTCACTGTCAGCCAATGAGCGTACATCTTAGCGCAAGCATAGGGAGAACGCGGCCAAAACGGAGTGGTTTCCGTTTGAGGGACCTCCTGTACCTTACCGTACATTTCTGACGAAGACGCCTGATAGTACTTCACTTTATCCACCAAATTCGCCTCGCGAATCGCTTCCAAAATACGAACCGCTCCAACGCCCACGACATCGCCGGTATATTCGGGTACATCGAAAGAAACCCGAACGTGAGATTGAGCGCCGAGATTGTAGATTTCGTCCGGCTCGAGATCGTAAAGCAACTTCACCATCTGAACCGAATCCGCCAAATCTCCATAATGAAGAAAGAGCTTCACCCCATTTACATGAGGATCTTGATAGAGGTGGTTAATCCGATCAGTATTGAAGGTCGAGGCGCGGCGAATGACGCCATGCACTTCATAACCTTTTTCCAGAAGGAGTTCAGCCAAGTAGGATCCGTCTTGGCCTGTAATGCCCGTAATGAGAGCTTTCTTCATAAAGGATTCGAGTCGTATAAGGGTTCTTATTTCTCCGGCTGCAAAAGCGCCATATGAGCCCCTATCGGCTGTGAGCGAGATTCCTTAAAAATATCGCCAAGCAACACGACGCAATTACCGCCGCTCAGTGAAGTCACTCTCCGTCCGCTGTCCAACCTAAACGCGCCGAAAGCTCAATCAGCGTAATTGGCTTCCCTCATCTCGTCCGAGAAGGATCGAAGCAAGCGCTCCATCATCCCTAAGATCGCTTCCGGCCGATTCGCAACCCCAAGAGTCTTACGCTCCCAGGTGGGCACCGCCATCGTCACCACGCTGTCCTTCGGTCGTTCCAATCTCGCCATTTCCCTTAGCTCTACCTCCAAAACATAGACATGGCTCGGTCCCTGAGCGTGCGCCACATCGATGGAAATTTCCAAATAAGGCTGTCCCGGCATCACATCTAATTCAATATCCGACAACACCCGCACCTCTAAATCCTTCAAAGCGCCAAAGGCCCGAGACTCCACCTCGCCTGCTTCCAAAAAGAAGCTATCCGACTGAATATTCAACTCCCTCACCTCAATCGCTACCCCTTGCAAATCGAACAAAACGCTATGCTCGTAGCTACCTTTCGCTCCGCAAATAGCGAACAGCGCGCCCAAAACCAAAATCGCTAGCCTTTTCATAACCCCGTTATAATCGGCGAACTCTCGCCAAATCCTAAGCCCAATCTATAGCGCGCCTCGCCCCCATCCGCCACGAGCCCGCGAATTCTTCAATTTCCCTTACAGTCCGCTCGCACCCCTTATTCATTCTGCCTTCTTACTTCTTCCTTCCGAGAATGGAGATAGACGCAAAAGCAAAAACCCTCACTCTCAGCGTGGGCGAATTCGCCTCATTCGCCCCTTACTCCCCCAAACGTCCCTCCAATTTCACCGGCATCTGGCGCGCCCAAGTCGGCCAGCAATGGCATTCCAAAATCCAAAAACGCTCCGACGAACAAGGCGAAGGCTTCACCAACGAAGCCCCCATCGAAGGCGCTATCCTTTGGCGCGGCTGGAAAATCCTTCTCAACGGCCGTATCGACCAACTCAGGCAAACCGCCGACCAACTCCACGTCCGCGAAATTAAAACCACCACCCAATCCCTCCCGCTCCCGGAGCGCATCATCCAACGCGACTACCCCGACTACCTCCTTCAACTCCTCGCCTACCGCGAACTCCTCCTCGCCAACGCCGCCGCCGCTCCCAGTTCCCAAACCCTCGAGCTCCTCTTCATTGAGATCGAAACCGGCCTCTCCCAAACCCTCACCCTCAACGCCACACACGACACCCTTCTCGCCGACCATCTAGACCTTCTCACAGACTACCTCGACGCCAAACTCGATCGTCTCTCCCGTCTCGCAAACCTCAAGGACGTCACCGCCTACGCCACTCTCCGCCCCGGTCAAGAAACCATCCAATCCGACCTCCACTCAGCCTTTTCTAAATCCCCAGTCGCTTCCCTCGAAGCCCCCACCGGCTACGGCAAAACCGGCGTCGCTTGGGAATACGCCTTCCACCAACTCGCCACCGGCCAAGTCGAACGCGTCATCTATCTCACCTCTAAATCCACCGGCCAACTCGAAGCCGTCAAACGCCTAGACGCCCTCCTCCCCGACGACTCCAAAGCCGCCTACTGGCAGATTCTCAACAAACGCGAACACTGCATCCACCACGAATTCCGCTGCTCCCCCATCACCTGTCCCTACCTCGCCGACCTTGACGAGAAATGGAAAACCAGCGGCCTCCAACGCCTTTACCTCCTCAATCAGCACCCCATCGAGCTCGAGGACCTCAAACGCGAAAGCCTCGCCGCCGCCATCTGCCCCTACGAAACCATGAAAGCCGCCCTCGGCTTCCGCGACCTCTGGATCGCCGACTACAACTGCCTCTTGTCCCCCTCCGGCAGCGGCCTCCTCGCCGAGCCACCCGACGACGCCGCCCATCAAACCCGTCGAGGCGTAGACG
>JBCCZW010000222.1:0-6944 GCA_039186805.1 Verrucomicrobiota bacterium | reverse complement strand
CTCAAGGGCTGCAGCGACTCTGCGTTTCGCAGATTGGTTGTTTGAGGTCGTCTGTTCGGTGGACATATGAGCAGCCGTGATTGGTTCTATTGGTTAACGTGAGTTGCGTTGCTTGAGGTCGTTTCCTGGGTTGGAACGGCATGTTCATATCGGCACCTTGGGGCATCTATTAAGCTGTATCCCGTCGAGCGGGCGCGAAAGGACCTTATTTGCATGAAATTCTTCGAGGAAATCGCGGTTTCTTGTTAAAGATAGAGTTTGCGAGCGTCCTTCGCGGAAGCGCGATTTCTCGATATCTTCAAGGGGCTTCCGGATATCTTATTAAAGCATTAGTAATCTTCCTGAGTCTTTTGTAAACTTGGAGGATCGCGCGGACATTTCTCTCAGATGTCTTGATACACCGTCGATAGAGCGTGCAGCGAATTCCCGAACGACTCATTCACTCCTCGCTGTTAACCACTCCAACCCAAGTAATTTTTATGCCTACAGCTGATATTACTGCGGAACGCTTCGACCGCCTAGCGAACGAGGCTTGCCGCTACGTCTTCGACTTTATGATAAGCGAGAAGACCGAGTTTGTTCGCGAAGCCAGATTGATTGGCGGCGCTGCCAGAGATAAAGGTCTTTTTTCCACTCTTCCGGAGTTTTCTGAAGGCTACTTCACCATTGCAGTTGGCTATGTGGGCGATGCCCAAGGTCAGGTTTTGCTCTTTCTGCCTCAGTCTTTTGCGGAGAAATTCGCCTGCAAGCTACTGGACGTCCCCGATGTTGAATGGCTGGGAGAGGATACTCGCGAGACTTTGGTCGACGTGATGGGCGAGCTTGGAAACTCTTTGGTAGGATTGGTGAAAGGCGGTCTGACAAAGCACTTTCCGAAACTGATGCTGACCACGCCAAATGTGGTAAAGAATGCCAGGATTCGCGTTGACGAGTCGGTTTTGAGCTTCCGCAAGCAGTACCAATTCAAAGTGATGGATTTGCCTGTGGTGCTAGACTTTTGCCACGAGTAAACCGATGCCTAGCGTTTCCTGAGAGAAACGGGTCAGCTTACGTTTTCGAAAGTTTGGCTATGGGCGCTCGGGGCCGGGCTGCGCGGTATTATTTAATTGAACAGGGCGTCGATTTCTTCGGCGCTTTTGACGGCTTCCGCTTCAGAAGTTCTCAGACGCGAGACTTCGTAGTCTATGTTCTCGATCAGGTGATCGACCTGCGGTATCAGGCGTAGAAATGCGCTGATCTCGCTTTCCGTCCAAGTAAAGTTACCCGCTTTGAGGGTGGCGCGTTCAGGCTCTGAACCGACCACAAATGCGACTTCGAGCTGCGGAGCCTTTCCGGCCGAGCCTGGCGCTCTGAAGGCAGATAAGGTAATCGGGGATAGGGTCGCGCTGTCTGCTAGCGTAGCGATTTTCTTGCGGAAACCTGAGACCGAGTTGGCGACTGCGGTTTCCCGCCATTCGAGGAATTTCCCTTTTAGCTGCTTCAGCGCTTCTGCTCGTTGTTTGAGTTCTTCGAGGCTGTCGGCGCTTGATGCGATCCAGGTTTTCATAAGTGGGCGGGAGGATGTCACCGTGGTTCCAAGTACCTGACAAAAAGCGAGCTTATATCCAAAAGTAGATCCACTCGGGGCAGCCACACGCTGCAGGGTCAGAGCCGGGATGCGCGAGCCGCTTGATTCTAGGTCGTAGATCATCAGACCGGGGATTGACTCGCCTCGGGCAGTCTGGGCCAGGTATGGTTCAGGCCCCGCGAGCGTCGGATCCTTAACTCTCTGCAACGGAGCGGTGGTCGTGCCAACCATGGGATTATTTGAGGGGGCGATTTGAGGCGGTTTTGTTTTCACGAATTCCTTGCTCATCCAAGCAGGTCGAACCTCGTCGACGTTCGACAGGTGCTTAGAGAGGCGGCTAAGCAGGGCTTCGATCGCCCTCGTGTCGCGATCGTTCCGCATGGCGCTGTCAATCACCCTACCGTTTGCGTTGACGAGTAGAATAGAAGGTTGCGCGATTTGGCGAACGTTTGAGTGATGGTTGGAGAAGGCGTCGAGAAAGTACTTGTCGCCGGGTTTTATGGCGGCGTCCGCTTTTATGGCGGCGTATTTTTTGGAGAAATCCTGCTGGCTGCGATCTACGCTAGCATGGATGACCCGTAAGGCTTCCGGGTTCTTTGCCTTAACCTTATCGACCGCTTTGACGAGTTTTGGAGTGAAGAGCTTGCACCAGCCGCAGGCATTGGAAGACATGTACATGAGGTAAAGGTCAGAACCGGCGAGGTCTTCTTTTGTAGCGAGTCTGGGATTAGCGGCGACGTCCGTGACTGCTCTGTTTGCGAGTTGCTCTATGAGTCGTCCTTCGTAACCGAGGCTTTTCGCTTCGCCGCTCGCTACTCTATTTGCCGCTTCGACTATGTCGGTGAGTTCGGGCGGGAGCATCAGACCTTGGCTTTGATGACTCAAATAGACTGAACCATCATTGCCAAATCCGGTGAATTCAACTGCCTGGCCTTGTTTGAGATTAAGTCCGGAGTTGAAGCTGACGGGTTCTTTCAGCTCGACGGCGCTAGGCCAAACGTCTGGATCTCTGACGATTTCTTCCAGGCTAAGGGGTTTATGCTCATTGGCGTTACCGTGGTCCTCGGAGTCGTGGTTCATCGTCCCGGTGGCGTCAATCCCATGTTGCCTGAGCAGCTCATTCGCTTCGGCGAGAGCGTCCTCATAGCTTACGCTTGATTGGGCGTTGCAAAACTGAGCAGCAAGGACTGCCAGAGCGATGCGAGTTATGGAGCGAGAAGTCTTAATCTTATTTGTCATGGCGGTTGGTAATTGGCATATGACCACTGTCAAATGGAGAGGTCGAACGTTGCTATGATGAATGACGCGTACGAAGAGAAATGTATTCAGTGAAATTGCGCTTGAATTTGTGAATTTACTGTTCACGGAAGATTTGCTGATGATCTGCGTTTCATCAAGTCGGGGAAGCATCAACTGATTTGGAAAAGCTTCCCTCGCAATGTCGTGATTGCGTGACGATTCGCTTATCGGCATCTTCCGTACAATGCTAGTCTGGGTGTTAGATGGCTGTCCCGATTAATGTCGGGCAAGATCTTTTGCGGGAATCTGGAGAGCTGTAGACCCTTTCGATGAACCCCTTTTGTCGATTTAGGTCAAGATTGAGACTTGCGGGGTTATGCGTGTTAGGACGGATGGTCTGCGTTTGGAAATCGGATTTGACCTCGGCAGGGAATGAGAGCACCCATATCTCGTCGAATGATCGTCTTCACTAGTTCAGATGCAGCGGTTAATGCCTTGACTCGCCTACGGCTGCGTGATCGATCCGTCGCCTGGTCCGACCCGCTTTATATGGGTATGGTGTCGCCGCATTGGGACCTGGGCGCTTTTGCATCGGCGCGAGCAGTGGCGCATCGAAGTTTCGGCTGGGATGAGGACAAGTTGGTGGAAAAGGATTTTTCTTTACGGAACGAGTTTCTTCAGGAGGCGGTTTCGGGGGAGGAAGAGGTGGCGCTGCTTTTTGGTCCGGGTGTGGGTGACCAGTTGAACTTGGCGCACCTGCTGGCGTGGGTGACGACGCATGCGGCAGGTGTTTTGCAGAGAACTCGATTGGCGACCAGCGAGCGCAATTTGGATTTGCTGACGGATGAAGAAATCGGCGATTTGCTCGCGGGCGCGGGAGAGATTTTTGCTGCGGCTGCAGATCAGTACCGGGGAGCTTGGGCCGCTTATGTTTCGCCTGATCCTCAGTTTTTGGAGAACTATCTGTATCAGGCCGCGGATTCGCCGTATTCCGGAAAGGCGTTGAATGCGGTGAAGCGGGTGCTTCGAGAGTATCCGAGTTCGGAGAATGGCTTGTCGCTGACTGAGGGGCAGATCTTGGATTGCCTGCGGCTTGGGTTGGAGAGTCCGCGCGAGCTCTATGAAGCGTACTCTCAGACGGAAGAGCATTGCTATCTTCGGAATTGGGATTTTTGGGCTTACTTGGATCGGCTGGCGGGCGGAGAGAAACCTTTGATCGAGACCGAGAGCGGAACACCCTTTCTTTGCCCACCAAAGGCCTTGGCTTGGGATTTGTTTTATGGGCAGAAGCTTCGGTTGACGGATTGGGGCTCCAGCGTTTTGAACGGCGATGCGATGACGCTTTGCGCGGAAGGGAGATGGATAGGGGGCGTCCAGTTGGAGGCGGGGGCGATGTGGTATTGGGATTATCCTCGGGAGTCCTTAACGCGGGAAGCGAGAGAGTTGGCGAATGCGTAGCAAGCGATGCATCGAGGTTATTTCATCTGTTTTGCGCTTTAGCGCGACTCGCTATACGAAGCGGGTGTATTGAGAGCCGACGCCAATCCTTATTGGAAGGACGTTTTACCTACGATGACAGATCACACACGCTTCGAATCCTTCATGAGAAGCTATCAGAACATGGTTTACACAACAGCCTATCGGATGCTCGCGAATGAAGCGGAGGCGAAGGACATTTCTCAGGAAGTGTTCCTTAAGGCCTTCGACCGTTTTGCTGAAATTTGCGATAGTCCGCGTGTAGGCGGATGGTTGAAGACCGTTACGCGCAACCTCTGCCTGAACTACCTTACCCGTCACAGGAAAAGGTGGCGCTTGTTCTCGGACTTTAAACGTGAAGGGAGTGACGATGAATGGGGCTTCGAAGACACGCTTGCGGATGAGAAAGCGGAGTTGGCGGGGACCAATGATAGCAAAGACCAACGCGTTTTGCTGGATGAAGCCATGAAGGGGCTTTCTAAGGATCAGAGGGCGGCGATCGCGCTCTTCCACTACGACGATATGCCTTACCAGGATATCGCGCGGAAGCTGAAGGTTTCATTGAGCAAAGTGAAAACAGATATTATGCGCGGGCGACAGGCTTTGAAGGCGAAGCTCGGGCATCGTAGAGACGAACTAGGAGTTTAGTGATGAGCCGCAAACCAGATACGGACGAATTTCTCGATCAGGAGCTTAAAAAAATGCCGGAAGAAAACGCCCCGGATTCTTTAGCCGCGGAGGTAATGGACGCTTTGAGCGACCGGAAGCCTTTGGTATGGTATCAACGTCCCTACTACACGTGGGGTAAAGGAGCGAAGAAGCGCTTTGACGAGGTGGGATCGATCGACGACAGCTACGTGGCGACCGGCGTTGCCGCGCGAAAGCAGTATCGCGAGATCGGAAACCAGGCAGATGAGGTGACTTTTGGAAAGGCGACTCACTTGTATGTTTTCGATGAATACGATACGATCGGCGCGTGGGATCGGGCGAAGGCTACTTTGGTCGATGCTCTGCTGTTTGCGGGGACCAGTTTGGCGACCGGTTGGGCTGCCGCGGATTCGCTGATCGTTTGGCTTGGCTATCACGCCGCGAGTTGGAGTATCATGGGACGCACGGTGGGCGGGCTTGCGATGGGGCAGCGCGTCGAGCGAGTGGGCGGCGGACGGATTACGATTGGGGCCTCGATAGTGAGGGCTCTTTCTTCGGTGATCTCAGCGATCCCGCTAGGCCTCGGATTTATCTGGGCGAGCTGGGATGTCGGCAATCAAAGCTGGCACGACAAGATCGCTGGGACCGTGACGATGCGGACTCGAAGGGGCCGTTAGATCGCGCAGAGAAAATTAAGCAGAAAGGCGTATCCGAATTTTCGGATACGCCTTTCATGTCGATGGGTTGTTCGCTCAACTTGCGGGGGCGTCTTCGATGCATAGCGGGTCGATGAGTTCGACGATCTGTTCGACCTCCGGCTTGGCGAGCTGGGCGTCAGCCATGACAGATTTGCACTTTGCCGACATCTCTTTGTTTATGAGGGAAGAGTATACGATTACGCGCGGCGACCCGGCTCCGCCTGAGAGGTCTTGCTTAACGCGCTTGCAAAGGGTGAGTCCGTCCATCTTGGGCATCTCGATGTCTGTAAGCACGAGGTCGATGGCTGAGTTAAGTGGACGGTTTTCCGCCTTTAGTTCTTGAGAGATTCGATTGATGTGGAGAAGGGCCTCATGGCCGTTCTCAAAGGCGACGATATTTTCATAGCCTGCTTTCTTGAGGATATCTACGGTGATCTTGCGGACCATTTTGGAATCCTCAGCATAGACGATCTTCACGTTTTCTCGTCCTGACTTCTCCATTACGCGGATGTCCTTGACGGAGTGGGAGTGAGATTCTGGGAAAAATGTGAGCATCAGTCGCTCGAGATCTAGGATAATAATAATCTTCTCGTTGAGCGTGACGGTACCTGTCGTGAAACCAGCGGAGCCTTCGTGGCTGACGTTGTCGCTCATGGGCTCGAAGAGCTCCCAGGAAGTGCGGTGGATTTTGGAGATGCCGTCAATGAGGAATGCGGTCGTAACGCTGTTGAATTTCGTGACGAGGATGAGTTGGCGTTCCGGGTCGAACTTCTCTTGGTCAACCTGGATGTTGAGGGCCTGTTTAAGATCCATTAGCATGACGGGTTTGTCATGGATATGGATGATTCCTTTAACGCAGTCGGGAGCCTGGGCGACTTGCGAGATTTTCACGCTTGTGACTGCGAGCACGCGTTGCACTTTTGAGACGTTGATGCCGTAAGAGACATCGCCGAGGAAGAATTCGATAAATTCGACTTCATTCGTTCCTGACTCGAGCAATATCGCGTCGTTTGCTGAGATGGTAGAGCTCATGGAATTAGACTGTTCTTGAGAGAGATGGGGGGATTTGGGAGAGCCCAGAATGCGCGACTGTTTAGAATCGGATTTCAAAGTGAAAACTTTGGGAAATTTTCGATTTTCGCCTGATTTTCGCTCGAAACGCGGAGAAAGGTGGGGATTTCGCTACAAAAACCTTGTTGGGTTGGGCGGGCTGGGTATGGAGCTTGAGCCATGGATAAGTACGTCGTCGGTCAAAGATACGCGAGCGAGCCGGAACCGGAATTAGGTTTGGGAGTGGTCTCTTCGGTAGATGGGTT
>JBCCZW010000221.1:0-6955 GCA_039186805.1 Verrucomicrobiota bacterium | reverse complement strand
GCGATGGCACACGATTCCGGCAATCTTACCTCCCTCCACTACCACCAAGCGACGAATCCTAAATTCGCGCATCAATTCAACGGCGTCTTTTAGCAGGGCATTCGGTTCGATCGTCTGAACCTTTTTCGACATATACATCTTAACGATCATGAGAGAATAGAGCGATTATGAAACTAAGCCGTATTGGGCCAACTTCGACTTCAGCAAACGCAAAAGCCGTTCCTCATTTAACGTATAGATATCCTTGATTCGCAAGATGCAAAGCGGCTTCCCAGCCAATTTGTCCCCAAACTTTCCTCTCAAACGCTCCGCATGCCGCTTCTCCATCACATAAATCTCATCCGCCCAACCGATATCCCTTTCGCTCACTCGAATCCGAGCGCCCTTCTCCGTGCCCCGCGAACGCGCAACGATCTCCTCGCTCCCTTTAAACAAACCCTCAGCAGTCAGACTCCGAATCTTATTCCGACTGCAAATGAACAACGCCTTTCGCATAAAAGCCCCAAGAAGCTAAACTCGACGATCCCCAAAATGCTCCCGAATCATACGCTTAATGGGGTAAGAAGCGAAGTACATCGCTACGCTCCAAGGCAGTACCCAAAACCAAGTTCCTTTAACCATCCAAATCAGCCCAATCATCCAAAGAACCGATCCGATCGCCCAAATCCACGAATTCCACCTGGGCCCGCCCACTACCGACAGGTCGAGGCTCCTACATTCGAAAACGTAGGAGACGACCGAATACGCTAGTATCGAAAAACCAAAAACGAGAATGAGGACGAGCATTGGGGACGGGAACACCTTCACTAATCGCTCCCCATCTAGCAAGCCGCTTCTTCCCGCTTGCCTCAAAATGACCGATGCCTACCGGCGAGCGATCAGGGCGTAGCGAGGACTAAGCGCTGTATCCAGAAAAGGATTTTCCAACACCTCATCCAAATGCGAAACGCCCATGCCCTTGAGGTCCTCCTCAAGCAAAACTCGAATCTCCAAAATCTCCTCTTCCAACGCACTTTCCCCCTGTGATTTCGTCTCTTCGCGAGCTTTCGAAATCGCTTCCACCACAACCGCTTGGCGATCGATCGAGAAATCGGCTTGCAACACATTAAAGAAGGAAAACGCAGCCAAAATCGCGAAGGTCAACTGGAGGGGAAGAGGAATGTTTTTCATAGCAGATGCGGGAAAGGAATTACTATCTGACGAATAGCAGTGACCTTGCCATCTCGCCCTAGGAGCCTTCTTAAATACCATAACTCCCTCTTGCTTAATACCTTAAAAACTCCTTTTTCGACAACTCAAAGCGCGCTAAGTCCAAGCAGGCAAAAGCTGCCTCCTAAAATGTTTTCCAAGCGACCAAAGATCACACTTCTTCGTTCCTACCTCTAACTTCTTCATTTACCATATGGATCCCATCAGCCAAGGAGCCCTGGGCGCGGTCGCCGCTCTCGCCGTCGCCCCAAAAGAGCTAACTCGCAAAGCCGTTCTCATCGGTTGGGCCGGCGGTATGTTTCCCGACCTCGATATTTTCATCCGCTCCGAAGCCGATCCCCTACTCAATATTGAGTACCATCGCCAATTCACCCACTCGCTTCTCTTCATTCCCATCGGAGGCTTCATCTGCGCGTCGCTGTTCTTTCTCCTCTTCGGCAAGCTCCTGAAAATCCCCTTCAAAAGAATCTACCTCTTCACAACCGCTGGCTACGCCACCGCCGGACTCCTCGACGCCTGCACCAGCTACGGTACGCAACTCCTCTGGCCCTTTTCCAATATGAGGGTCGCCTGGAATAACATCTCCATTATCGACCCCCTCTTCACTCTCCCTCTCATTATTTTCATTATAATCGGCCTAATAAAGCGACGAGCTGCCTTCGGCAAAATCGCAGCCGCCTTCGCCGTCTCCTACCTGCTCTTCGGCGTCGTTCAACGAGAGCGCGCCTTTGCCCTCCAAGCTGATCTCATCCAAACCCGCTCTCACACGGACGCCCAGCGCCCAACAGTCAAACCGGCCTTCGCCAACCTCATCCTCTTCCGTTCCATCTACCAACGAGACGGCTACTACTATATAGATGCGATTCGTGTCGGACTTTTCGGTTCACCAAAGATCTACCCCGGCAAACCGATTGAAGTTTTCGATGTCGCCGCATTCAAAAATCAACTACCTCCCAACTCCACCCTATCTAGCGATATCGATCGCTTCGCTCACTTTTCCGACGACTCTCTCGCGCGAGCCCCTCAAGGCCCCAAAATCCTTGGCGACGTCCGATACGCCACCGTCCCCAATTCCGACAATCCCATTTGGGGCATAGAGCTCGATCCATCCCAGCCCGACCGTCACGCCCCATTCATCGAATTCCACCGCGTCAACCCCGAGCAACAACAACGCTATTCCGCTATGCTCCTAGGCCGCGAAGTCGATTCCGCAGAATAAAAAGGCTCATCCTCCTATCGCGTCCGATTCATTCAAGAATCAATCCGCTATCGTCGATCTCCATCTTCATCTTCTATCCTATTGACCCTTGCTAAGAGCAAACGAGGATCAATAAGCAACCCTCGCAAAGGATCGGCAAACCCAACAAAAAACCTCCTCGGACTTTCCTCAAATCGCCAAGCCCCTATACTTATTCACAATCCCAAGCCAGGTTTGACGACCCCTTCTTCCCCCACTTTCATACCCTCAACGCTCATCAAATGTCAGACACCACCAATGCCGCCAAATTAAACAAGTCGGAGCAAAAGGAGATGCTCAAAAGCCTCGCCATCCGAATCGGGGTCCTCCAACGCGAAACCAAAGAAAAAGACATCCCCACGCTCGTCATCATTGAAGGACTCGACGCCTCGCTCAAAGGCCAGCTTCTCAATAAGCTCATTCTGGAAATCGATACGCGTTCCTACGATGTCTACTCCACCCATGCTTCTCACGCCGAGCCGCGTAAGTACCCTCTCCTCTGGAGATTCTGGAACAATACACCCTCCAAAGGAAGAATCCAATTCTTCGACAGGGCCGGCTACTACCTCACCCTCGATGCCTGGGCCGAAGGAAATCTCAGCGAAGACGAGCTAGAACGCTATTGGGAAGACCAAGTCGAATTCGAAAAACAGCTCAGCGAAGATGGCGTCCGCATCGTAAAAATCTTCCTCACCGTATCCAAAAAAACCCAAGCCGAACGCTTGGAAGAAATGGAGTCCAATCCCAAGACCGCGTGGCGCGTCACCAAAAAGGACTGGAAACGTCACGACCAATACAAAGCCTATCGGCAAAAGGTCGAACGAATGGTGGAAAAAACCAACACCGAATTCGCTCGTTGGAAAGTCATCGAAACCGACAACTTCCGATCTGCCCTCATCGAGCTCTACGAAACGCTCAGCGAAGAACTTCAAGCCGCTCTCGATTACGAAGCGAGCGGCAGGAAACCCTCCAAATCCACAAGATGGATACCCTACGACGGCCCAGATTACCTTAGCCGAGTGAACCTCACTCCCACGCTAGATCGGACTTATTACAAGAAGCTGCTTAAAGAGCGCCAGGCTACCATCCACGATCTCGTCCACGAGATCCATACTCACAAGATCCCCGTCGTCCTCGCCTACTGCGGTTGGGACGCCGCGGGCAAAGGCGGCTGCATCAAGCGACTCGTCCAAGGCATGGATCCGCGATCCTACAAGGTCTCGCCCACTGCCGCTCCCACCTCTACCGAACTTTCCCACCATTACCTCTGGCGCTTCTGGAAAGAAATGCCCGCTCAAGGACGTATCACTATTTTCGACCGTTCTTGGTATGGCCGCGTTCTAGTCGAACGCATTGAAGGCCTCTGCAGCAACGTCGAGTGGAAACGCGCTTACGAGGAGATGAATCAAATGGAAAAACATCTCACCGACTTCGGTACCGTCGTAATCAAATTCTGGCTACACATCGACAACGACACCCAACTCGAACGCTTCATCGCCCGCGAAGAAAGTCCCCTCAAGCAGTGGAAGATCACTGAGGAAGACTGGCGCAACCGCAAGAAGTGGAACAAATACGAGCAAGCCGCCAACGAAATGATCCACAACACCGACAAACCCAATGCCCCCTGGGTCGTAGTCTCCTCAGTCTGCAAGATGCACGCCCGCATCAAAACCCTAGATACAGTAATCGAGCACCTTCAAGCCGCCATAGAACGTAACCACAAGCCAGTCCTATAATCGAAGTCGGAGGTCGGACGTCAGATAGCATAAAGTAGCATCGAGTGTGTTCACGAGCAGAGCGAGAAGGCCTGCCACTCGATGACCATCTGCAATCGCTGGAGTCCCAGCTTCAGCCGGTAACCCTGTCCAGCCTAAACTGATCTCGGACTTCCGATCTCCGACATCTGATTCGCGCCCAGCGAATCCTACCCCTTAAACTCCGCGTGCTCCCCGAAACTCGACTCCAGCGTCTTCGAGAGCTTCGTATGGAAGTCCTGCAATTCCGAATACTTCGCGTGCGCTTCCGCATCCGGAGCCAAACGGGTCGATTCGTCTAACGCAGTCGCTCCTTCAACCAAACTTGCAATCTCCAAACTTGAATCGCTCTGCAGTCCAAAAGCCCAAGCCGCCTGCAAAGCGCCGCCAATCGCCGCCCCCTCATCCTCAGCCATACAAACCACTTCTGCCCCGAAGACATCCGCAATGATCCGGCGCCATGCCTCGCTTCGCGAACCGCCGCCCGTCAAACGAACCTCGCTCGTACTCGTTCCCAAATCCTTCAAACGACGCAAACCGAAATTCATGCCCATCGTCACGCCCTCGATCACAGACCGAAGCACATTCGAGGGGTTAATCGTATTCTTGTTCAAACCGATAAACACCCCCGAACCCTCCGGAACCGACGGCGTCCGCTCTCCCTCAAGATAAGGGAGGAACACCAAACCATTCGACCCCACCGGAGCCGCTTCCACCGAAGCGCCCAAAGCCGAATGATCCTGCCCAAACAAATTCCTAAACTGCTCCGAAGCCGTAGTGACATTCATCGTACACATCAAAGGCAGGTAGCGATTCGTGGAATCGCAAAAAGCCGCTATCTCTCCATTCGGATCAATTACCGGCGCATCGTTGCAGGCATAGATAGTCCCACTCGTACCGAAACTCGCCGTGGCCACGCCAGGCTTTACGTTTCCTGTACCAATCGCCCCCATCATATTATCCCCACCGCCCGCGCTCACAATCACCTGGGAGGAAAGTCCGTACTTCGCTGCAATCTCGCTCTTCAAAGTACCGCAAATCGCGTCGCTCGAACAAATCGCCGGAAGAAACTCAGCGATCGAGGGGTCGATCGCATTAATCACATTGCTATCCCAAGTCCGCGAACGCACATCCATGATCGCAGTGCCCGAAGCATCTCCATACTCCATGAAGTACTCCCCAGTGAGATAGAAGTTGAGATAGTCATGCGGCAACAAGATATGACGAAGCTTCGCGAAGTTCTCCGGCTCATTCCGTTTCAGCCAAAGCACCTTAGGCGCTGTAAAGCCTGGTAGAATACGATTTCCAATCTTGGCGATCGCGGCGTCGTCACTGCCTAAGGCCTCGGTAATCATCCCGCACTCTTCGGTCGTGCTCGTATCGCACCAAAGCTTGGCCGCGCGAATTACGCTGCCAGTTTCATCCAAGGGAACGAAACCGTGTTGCTGCCCGCTGATTCCAATCCCCTTAATCCCAGATCGATCCACCCCCTCCAAAGCCGATAAAATCGCTGTATCCAAAGCATCGATCCAATTCTGCGGATTCTGCTCCATGTGACCGCTCGGCAAACCCTCAATCATTGCATGAGGCGCCTTGCCTTCAGAAATCGTCTTCTTCGCATCTGCGTCGAAAACTACCGCCTTAACACTCTGCGTGCCGCTATCAATACCAAGAAACAATGCCATCTTTAAAACTGCTTTAGGGTTTTACCTTGGAGTCATCGCCTACGCGAATCATCGACCAAGAAAGGACGAAAATTCGAACACGCCTCCCGTTCCAACTCAAGCCCCCACCCCGCAAAAACCTAGCACCATCGTTCCACTCCCCCTCCAAAGCCGACCGATCTTCCCACCTCAAACAATTGCAAATCGCGTCAGGAAGAAAGCCAGCGGCCAATAGCTAGAAGCGAATCGCAAAAAAAACCGAGACCCATAAGAGGTCTCGGTTTCGGAAACTCTAAAAATCCAAAGAAGCGATTACTTCTTCTTTTTCTTAGCAGCCTTCTTAGCAGCTTTCTTAGGCGCTGCCTTCTTTGCGGCTTTCTTTGGAGCGGCCTTCTTGGCGGCTTTCTTCGGAGCGGCCTTTTTAGGCGCCGCCTTCTTAGCGGCTTTCTTGGCTGCCTTCTTTGGAGCTGCCTTCTTTACCACTTTCTTAGCTG
This sequence comes from Verrucomicrobiota bacterium, assembly GCA_039186805.1. Taxonomy (GTDB): domain Bacteria; phylum Verrucomicrobiota; class Verrucomicrobiia; order Opitutales; family Opitutaceae; genus JBCCZW01. Next base: position 597 of record JBCCZW010000221.1, on the reverse strand, counting down.
CCTTCTTGGGTGCTGCCTTCTTTGCAGGTGCTTTCTTAGCTGCTTTCTTTGCCGCCTTTTTGGCAGCCTTCTTCGCAGCCTTCTTAGCTGGAGCTTTCTTAGCGGCCTTCTTCGCAGCCTTCTTGGCTGCCTTCTTAGCGGCCTTCTTTGGCTTTGGTGCTGGCTTTTCTATATCCGACTTAGCCGGATTGGCAGGAAGAGATTCCAAAGCAGCCCGAAGCAATTCGCCGATGCTTACCTTTTTGCTTTTAGCAGTTTTGACGAGAGTCGTCTTTTGCTTAAGCGGTAGACGCACCGAAATTTGACGGTGAGCTTCTACCACTGGTTTGAAGGTCGAATAGTCGAAGTTGGAAATCGCGTAACGAATGATTTCACTCTTCGAAACGCCGCCTAGCTTACCTTGGTATTTGTCTAGTACAGCGATCAGATCCGCCTTCAGGTCGAATGTGAGAGGTGAACTCTCAGCGCTTTTCTTCGCAGCCATAGCTTTGATGTGTTGTTATGGTTATTCAGATTTAGGTTTCGGAGTATTCCACCACCTTAACCGCTTGTAGGTAACTACAAATAAGCGTTTTTCAAACTAAAACTTGTTATTAT
>JBCCZW010000220.1:0-6965 GCA_039186805.1 Verrucomicrobiota bacterium | reverse complement strand
GGAATATTGTACGCTGTCCAGATGGAGCGACTGCCGAGAAGATGATAGAGCGCATCAAGAAGCTTCGGTCTGAGGGAGATTCCGTTGGGGGTGTTGTGGAATGTCGGATACGGAATTTGCCAGTAGGTTTGGGGGAGCCGGTTTTCGATCGCTTCGAAGCGGATTTGGCGAAGGCGATGCTTTCTTTGCCAGCGACGAAGGGGTTCGAAGTGGGCAGCGGCTTTGAAGGCACTCTTTTGAAAGGGTCAGAGCATAATGATGTATTCCGCAATATTGATGGCGAGGTGCGGACAGCTACCAATCGCTCGGGTGGAGTGCAGGGTGGAATTACGAATGGCGAGGAGGTCGTTTTTCGGGTCGCTTTTAAGCCGACGGCTACGATTTTGCGACCGCAGGAAACGGTGACGAATGATGGGGAGGATACTGAGCTTATCGGGCGTGGGCGACATGATCCTTGCGTGTTGCCTCGGGCGGTGCCGATCGTGGAGGCGATGTGCAATTTGGTCGTATTGGATCATTGGATGCGCCAGCATGCCCAGAATCGATTGTTCGAGTTTTAGGAACGGCGGTTGTTTTTAACCACTGATGACACTGATGATCACTGATCTCTTGTGCTTTGGTAATGGGTAAGCCGTTGGTATATTTGGTTTTTGGGTCCCTCGGGTCGGGGCGTCGCAGTGTGGTGGCGGACTTGATTGAGTTTGGGGCTGAGATGGGGTCTTCGACGAAGGTGTTTGTTTCCGGGGCGGATTGGGAAGGGCAGGAGCTCGATTTGGGGACGAAGAGTCGGGAGTCGGTGATTTCTGAATACGCGCTTGCGGATAAGGGACTGGGTATTCCTGGATATGTGGAAGAGGGAGATATGTGTTTCGTGGTGGCGGATGGGAGGAGTGATCCGGCGGATTTTATGGAGGCTTTTTCGTGGTGGCTTTCGGAGAATGAGGCGGAATTGGGTCGGGTAATTACGGTGATGGATTGCGCGTTGTGCGCGGAGAAATCGAAAGTTTTGGTTTGGTATGATTGTTGTATTTACTTTTCGGATATCGTTTTGCTGGCGAATCGGCATGGCGTTTCTCCGAAATGGGTGGGGGACTTACAGGAGAAGTATAAGAAGGAGCTTTGCTATCCTTGTATGTTCGAGTTTGTGAAGAAGGGGCGTGTTGGGAATCCTGCGTTGGTGTTGGATCCGACGGCGCGGCGCATGACTGGGATTTTCGATGATCCTCGCGATTACATGGATGTCGACGAGGACCCGGCCTCGCAGGACTCTGCCGCGGCAAGCGAGGAAGAAGATGTGACTTTCTATGATATGAGCCCGGAAGATGCAGAGCAGGCATTCGAGGAGATGGACGAAAGGGAGGTTCCTGCGGTCAATGATCCCTATTTAGAGAAGTTGCCTTCGGGGAGACGGGCGAAGGTGTTGCCGGATATTCGGAAGTTGTTGGGGTGAGATTGCGCTTCGGTTGTGCTCTGAGAACGCGAGTCAGGAGGCCTTGTGCCGCCTATTGATTAGCGTGGCGCTTTAGGAGGGTTTCGAAGGTGTCGATGACGGGGGTCCAGTCGAGCTTGTGGGCGGTATTGCGGGCTCCGGTTTGGAGGGTGGAGCGGAGATTGGGGTCTTGGGCTACTTGGAGGCTGGCAGAAATGAATTTAGATTCTTCGGACTCTAGCGGGATGGATAGGCCGTTGTCGCCATTTTTTAGATACTTGCCGGCAGCTGCGTAATCGTAGGCGACGACGGCGAGTCCGCTGGCGAGGGCTTCGGTGAGAACGTTACCGAAAGTTTCGGTGAGGCTAGGGTAGAGGAATATGTCGGCGGAGGCGTAGTGGCGGCCGAGTTCTTGGCGGTCTTCGAGTGGAATGGCTCCCGTGAAGATGGCGTAGGGCAGGCGTTCTTGGAGGGTGTCGTATTCGGGGCCTTCGCCGACGATTATGAACTTGGTATCTGGTTTCTCGTTACGAATCTTGTCGTAGGCTCGGGCGAGGAGGTCGTAGTTCTTCTCTGCTCCGAGGCGAGAGACGTGGATGATGGAGAGTTCGCCGTTTTGGATGCCCCAGGAGCTTCGGAGCGTTTCGCAACGTAAGAAGGGATTGAATACGTCTAGCTTGACGCCGCGTCCGAGGACTTCGTTGTTTTGGAAGCCGTGGGATTCGAGCTCTTCGCAGAGCTCTTGAGTGGGGGACATGTTGCAGGAGGCTCGGTTGTGGAACCAGCGGAGGTAGCCGAGGATGATGCCAGACATCCAGGGGGCGTCGTAGTGTTCAGAGTAGGAGTGGAAATTGGTGTGGAAGGTTGAGGTGATGGGGAGTCCCAATTTTCTGGCTACATTGATGGCGCTGAAACCGAGAGGTCCTTCGGTGGCCACGTGGACGATATCAGGCTTGAACAGCTTCCATGCTTTGAGAAGGCGATTCCCGCAGGGAAGTCCGAATCGCATTTGAGGGTAGCGTGGTATTGGCAATCCGTATACGGTGAGTTCGTTGGGCGTTTCCGAAGGGGCACCGTCTTGTGTCGGGCGGACGACTTGGACGTGATGGCCTCTATCCCGGAGGGCGTTGACGAGTTGGGAGAGCGTCATGGCGACTCCGTTTATTTCCGGCGGATAGGTTTCGGTGACGAGAGCGATCTTCACGTGCGGGATGTATTATTTAGATAGGCTCGAAAGCCAAGCACGTTGATGAAGGAGCCTCGAGGTGGAAAGGGCGGTTTTGTGACGATTGGGTAAAGCGTTAGATCAAGTTTGAATGGTAAATCAAGGGTGTCTCAGACTTTGGAGTTATTTGCGCTTGTGACTACATCCGGCTCTTTGCAGGATTGATATAGGATGTTCAAGTGTGTCGGCTTTGTCTTGGTTTGTTGGATCTTGTCCTGTTTGGTTATGGGAGAAGAGGAAGAGGTGGTGACGCCATCGGTTATTGGCGGGAATAATGCGCCTTTGGGCGAGTACCCTTGGATGGTGGCGTTGGTGGGTCGTCCAGGCGAGGGTTACGGTGATGAGTTGCATGAAAGGCAGTTTTGCGGAGGGGTTTTGATACATCCTTTATGGGTTTTAACTGCGGCCCATTGCGTAGTCGATTTCTCCGATTATGGGTCGCTTTCCGTAGTAATTGGGGATGGAGAATTGAGTGTTGGGTCTTCCAGGCAAGTAGGCGTCGAGTTGATTCTAAGGCACCACTATTACTCGCCGTCGTACGACTTTGATGCTGACTTGGCGTTGTTGCGTTTGGCGGAGCCGATATTAGACTTTCCCGCGATTGGAGTGAATGTGGATCGAGGCTTTTATGGAGCGGGTTTAGTGGGCAAGGTTTTGGGGTGGGGAAGGACCTCTGACGAATTGGATGAATGGGAAGCAGTAAGGCGGTTGCAGGAAGCTGACTTGCCGATCCTCGGTAATGAAGAAGCGAACGTGCCTGAGTTTTTCGGCGGGGATCTCTCTGAGGGGATGCTGGCCGCAGGGCAGCGATACCCTTTAAAAACCGGCTTTTCGGGAGATAGCGGAGGGCCCTTTGTATTTAAGCGTGAGGAATTGGAAGAGTTCATTTTGCTTGGGATCGCGAGTTGGGGGTATTCCTGCGATCTAGCAGAAGTGCCGTTTACCGCATTTGGGAATGTGGCTATGTTTGGGGACTGGATTGAGGAGGTGATCTCTCCCAGAAATTTCTCCAAGGAGATTCCGGGAATCTTGAAATCGACTGAGCTTGGGGATCCTGCTTCTGGATTTAAGCCTGAATTGAGAGTGCTATCGGATGGAACCTATGGACTTGTACTCCGGGAGTCGATAGACGGACGTTCTTCACACAGATTCGAGAGAGGGCGCATAACGGGTGATAGCCGTTACAGGGATGTTGATATGCTCGAATCCGTGTTCGAACCGTTTGAGGATGAATGGCATCTAAATAGGGACGAAATGATTCTTGAGCGGGTCATCGTGGCGGACCGGTATTCGTCGGTGGATACGGTCTTGGTCCGAGAGATCTTAGAGAGCAAGTTTGAAGGAGGTCCAGGACCTTTCCCTCTGAGTCCGAGCAATGCGGCCGTATTGATTCCTCGTAGTGAAAGAAGGAATACGGGAGATCGAGTCGCTTTCTTTGAACTTTTGGATTATGAAGCGGGCGACACGCTTTATCTCTCGGTAGATTCGAATGGTTACGGTAATAATTTGGCGATACTTGAATGTGACGAGGATTCTACATCGGTCGTGAGCCAGGCACATTCGTCAAAACCGTTGGGGCGTTATTGGACGAGCGTAGTGGCAAAGGAGGAGAAGCGATATTTTGGAATGATTTCTAACTACCCGCAATGCGAGGTGGGCTACTATGTGAATCTGTCTTGGAATAAAATCAGCCTTGGAGAACGCGTTTCCGGAACATTGGATGAATCTGATGGGATGATGAATGAAGATGGAGGCTATTTCGATTTCTATGAGATAGATAGCCATAACAATACTGATATGCTGTTCCGCGTAGAGTCTGACTTCGACATTACAGCGCAGTTGATCGAATTGGAGTCGGGTCGTATTATTTGCGAGGTAAACGCAGAGGTTTTAGATGACTATGAGCGACTTGTTTTTGGGAATGATTTTGGAGATGATTCCGTTGGTATACGAATAATGAATACGAATCGAGGAGAGTTTGGCTCTTATGAAGTAAGACTAGATGCGCTGTCGAAAAGAGAAGGGCTTGGAAGCAATACTGAATATAGAAGCGCGATTACGGGGAGCTCGCTGGCGCGTGATGAAGACGGAGTACAGGTATATACGGATTTCTATGACTTAGAGGGGCTGAGGTCGGGAGTTCGTCATTATGTGAGCGTGGTGGGGGAAGGAAGTTTCGTGCCTTCTTATGCGATTCTAGACATAGATAGGGAGATTGTCGTGGATAGCGGCTTCTCTCTGTGCGATCGCTATTCAGTCGTGGATTTCGTTCCTCAAAGCGGCAGTCGTTATTTGCTAGGCGTGGCGGCTGGCGAAACTCAATTGAATGGTAATTATACAATAAATACATCTACTTCTCCGATCACTTTAGGCGAATCGACTGATCTTGAGAAAGTGCATGATCAAACCTTGCGCCTTCCTAGAGACAGCGTGAGGAGATCCTTGCCGTATTTTGAAACGAATTGAGCCTGAAGTATCCCAGTTTCTCTATGGCTTGGAAAAGCGCCAGCGGACGCGGAGCGAGACGCGGAGATCGCTGCGGTGGTTGTCTTCGGGAAGTTGTTGGATATTGTATCTGAGAGTGAGTCCGAGATCGAATTCGCCGGGGATGGGAAATTGGCGTTTTTCATGATCAGGGAACCAAGTGACACCGGGGATTAGGGCGTGTCCGTTGCTTTCGCCTCCGTCGAAGCGATCAGTTTTATATTCATATTCGAGGCTGTAACGCCATTCCCCTTTTGGGCCGAAGATTATGCCGGGGCGGGTAATGACGAGGGAGTTGGGTTTTGGGTCTCGGCGGGCTAGGCGAAAGGGATCGCGGTCGATTTGGTCGTAGCTGAGATTAAGGTACCAGTTCCAGGGTTCCTTGGAATGAAAGCGATGGGAAACGACGGCGTAAGGTTGATAGCGGGCGAAGTTGTCGCGGACCGAATCGGTGGGAATTTCATCTACCGGGAGTCTGGCGCTGAGGCCGTAAGCGAGTTCCCAGGAATCGTTGATGAACGTAGGGGCGCGGTGCTTGAACCCTAGATCGAGATAGCCGCTGCTGTCGATTGGGTCGGAGTCGAAGGGATTGCCGATAAAGGGAGTGTAGCCGATGGAACCCTCGGTGTAGGGGGAAAAGCCGTAGCGCATTTCCATGGGAAAGCGGATAAAGGGCTCGTCAATGATGTCTTTAAATTTTGGGGACAGATGGAGTTGCCAGTCGGACTCTTCGCTGGTGAAGGGGAGCTCGGTATTGAAGAGAGTGTCGAAGAACTCGCGGCTGGTTTTTACGATGCTGTCGTTGGCTCGTTGGAAGGCGTTGCGATAGGTCGTGGGCTTGGTCTCTTGGGCAGGGAGAGCGGCGGAACAGATGAGGACTAGGGCGAGGGGCAATAGAGGCTCTTTGAAGGAAGGCATAGGCGCGGCGCTAGAATTGGGGCTTGTGACAGCAGCGGTGGAAACGGAGTTCCTGAGGGGTTCCTGCATTTCGCCTGAGCTTTTTATGGGGGAGCTTACTTATTGGGGATCGGGAAGCGATGGTTTGGACTGAAGGCTCAGGTCGCATAAGAAAAAACGCAGCGGTTACCGCTGCGTTTTTTCATTCGAGTTATGCTGATGATAATGAGGGGGATCTAAAAGCTGTATCGCGCGCCGAAGCTCCAGAGGAAGGGGTCGAGTTGGGCGTTGGTGAGTTTGGCGCCGCCTGCGGTAACGTCGGACTCGAGGTCTATGTATTTGACGCTCGCGTCGAGGTCCCATTTGCGGTTAAGATTATAAGTAAACCCGGCTCCCAGGGCGAGACCGAGACTGTGATCTTCTAGATCGAGAGGAATGTCGGCGACTTCAAGGCGTTTATTTGTGATCCAAGTGAAATTGAGACCGCCCGAAACGTAAGGCGTGAAGCCGCTATCGTTCACGAATTCGTAGACCAGACTCAGGGTGGGAGGCAAGTGCTCAAGGGACCCGAGCTTGCCCACGCCGGCTAGATAGACGTCATGCTTCTGCGGTATCGTTAGGACGAGCTCGGCGGAGATATTTTGGGTGAAGGCGTAATCGATATCGATCTCTGGGATCCATTTGTCTTCGACCGAAACGGCGCCTTGAGCGAAATCGATTCCGAGGGCTGAGAATGCGTCTGAGTCGTCAGCAGTCTCAAGGTAGGCGGCTCGAATTTTGACGCTCCAAGGGGAGGATCCGCTCTGGGCGTCGAGCGAAGGCGAGATGAAGGCCGCAACGATGGCGGCAAGTCCGATGATTTTGGTCTTCATAATATCACTAGAGGTTTCATGGTTGATCTTAATATTAAATTTTCTAATATTAAGATAT
>JBCCZW010000219.1:0-6968 GCA_039186805.1 Verrucomicrobiota bacterium | reverse complement strand
CCCCTCAATGTTTTTCATAAAATACGACTCAAATTTTTAACTACCCAACTGTTAAATTAAATATTTTGCCCAAATGGATTTTTCAAACGTTTTCGCCACGAAATTTTTGTTGGCTTAATTCTCGGGCGGTACCCCATACTTCTCCTGCCAAGCCGCAGTCAATGCCAAGCCATAGGGCCGATTCACACGCCCACCCCAATGCGTATGCAACACCAGCTGCTGCCCAGCCGCTCCTTGCGGCGCCGTATTCACCAGCTCGGCGACGACATGATGACGATGCGGCAAATCGCATCGCGTAACCGTTTTCTGGTTACTTAAAAAGGCCCCCAACTGCTTAGCCGCCACCTCATCCAGTGAAAAATCTTCAGACAGGCTTTTCTCGAAACCCTTACTACTTGTCTTTTCATTCGCCGCCTCTAGAAACTCCCCAATTCGCGTCGAATAATGAAAGTCGCGATTATAAGTCTCCGACCTCCAAAACGGCGGCATCACGCCCCCGCTCTCCGCCGGGTTCACGAAGACATCGTTATGAGTGATCTTCTTAATCTTCCAACTCTGCGTCCCTAGCGTAAACACATCCCCCAAGCTTCGCTCCCAAACGAACTCCTCGTCCAGCTCCCCCACTCGAGCCCCCGATCCCTCCATTCGCAAATGAAAGTAACCTCGATCCGGAATAACGCCCCCTGAAAGATAAAAAGTCATCAACGCCCCTTTTCGCAGCGTCGCCGTATTTTCACTACGGTTAATAGCAATTCGCGGCTTCAATTCTCGCAAGCGCGTCGCTGCATAGCGCCCCGACATCATATCGAGCACCAAGTCGAACTCCCGGCGCTGCAGCTCGCGAAACGAGTAGCTCGCGACCAGCAATCGATACAACTCATCCAAATCCCATTGCCCTGAACCCAAAACCGAAATGATCACTTGAGCCAAGACATCCAGCGGGCGCCTAATCGGCTTCACCGGTTCGATATCCCTCTCCCGTATCGCCTTCGCCAATACAGCCGCTTCTAGAAAATCGCGCGAATGCGAGGGAAACAAAATCGATCGACTAACCGCCCCCACCTGATGCCCTGCCCGACCAATTTTCTGAATCGCCGACGATATCGCATTCGGACACTGCACCATCACCACGCAGTCCAAAGCACCCACATCGATTCCCATCTCCAAGGAATTCGTCGCCACGATCGCCTTCAGCTCGCCCCGCTTCATCCGCCCCTCAACGGCCGCCCGGATCTCCTTCGAAAGCGAGCCATGATGCGAGTAAGCGATCGGTTCCACCTCCCCCTTGTTGATCTTGTGGGTAAGCTTCTCAGACATCAGCCGACTATTCACGAAAATCAAAGTAGACTCGTTTTTCGCCACCAACTCCTTCAACTGGACCACTATCGGATGCCAAAAGTCATCGTCCGACTGATTCTCATCCGATTCCTCCGGAAACTTCGCCTCGATCTCGTAAAGCTTCCGCGCCTCGGAAATCGCCAACTTGACTTCCCGAGCCTCCAAGTCCCCGAGCAGCGGCCCTTCCGTATACCGATACCCGCCCACCAAAGCCGCCACCGTCTCCATGGGTTTCACTGTAGCCGATAGGGCAATACGCTGAAACTCGCCATTCAAATACGCCAGCCGCTCGATCCCGCTCATTAAGTAAGCCCCACGCTTACTATCCACCAAGGAGTGAATCTCATCTAAAATCACGCACTCCGCTCCCAGCAAAGACCGCTGACCCTCCCCCGAGGTCAGCAGCAAGTTAAAGCTCTCGGGCGTGGTGATCAAAATTTCCGGCGGCTTCCGCAGCATCTTGCGGCGATCGTTCTGCGAAGTATCTCCACTCCGGGTCTGAACCCGGATCTCCGGAAAGCTCACCCCTTCCTTCTCAAAAAAGGTCCCCAGTTCCCCAAGCGGCTCCAACAGGTTCCTCCGAATATCATTATTCAAGGCCTTCAACGGAGAGATGTAGATCACCCGCGTCCGGCCCGACTCCCACTCGCCGGAAATCAGCTGATTTAGTCCCCACAAGAACGCCGCCAAAGTCTTGCCGCTCCCGGTCGCCGCCGAAATCAAGGCATGCTCTTCCTCCGAAATCAGTCCCCAAGCCTTCTTCTGAATATCCGTCGGCTCCCCATACTTCTGCTCGAACCACTTCCCCACCAAAGGATGAAACCGACTCACTCCTACTCCATCCACTACGCTCATACCTCAAACCTCATAAATCAAAACCGAATCTCAATCCAAATCTCCCTTGCCACGCCGTATTGAAAAGGAGGCGGGTCCACCCCAATCTCCTCCACTAAACTCATAAAAGAAGCCTCTTGAAGCCCGCCCCAACCTCAACTTCAAAATCCTGCCCCATACTCCCGCTCCGTCTGCCCAAACCCCCCGAACTTACGACCCAAGACTAAGAGCAAGTTCAGGATTCAACGAGCTCGTCCAAATCAATATCCTACACCCTCTACCAATCCTCTCATCCCATCATCGCCATCGGCATTTCCCATTCAACATTCCACACTTAACATTCACTATTTACTCCCTCTCCACTTCCGCTTTGATCCCATTCCCACGACCCGAGTCGCTAATCCCATCCCATGGACTTCAACACTAACTACCGCATCGCTCTCCTCGAGATCCAGCAAGTCGTCGACGCCGAAAAGCTGATCGGCATCGATCTCTTGGACGACGATCCCATACTCCTTGAAGTCCATTCTCCCTCTCTAGCCGCCTTTGTACCCCGTTTTGATCGCATCTTAACCTTCCTGTACCCATACGACAACTACTGGCGAGCTGCCGGCCGCATCGTCCAATTCGAACCCATCCCCACCATTGACCCTGTCGATGCCCTCACCCAACTCTGCCAGCATCAAGGCTACAAAAGCTCCGACGACCCCAAAGCCTGGATCGAAGACCATTTCGAGACCATCGCCGAAGCCGGCGATCAACTTCGCATGGAGCTCCAATCACTTCGTATCCGCCTCGCAGACTCCCGATTCACCAAAAGCGACTACTCCCTCAGCATCTCCGCCGAAGAATTCATCGACCTCATTGAAGCCTCAGAGTTCTCCAACCCCGTCCCGCTTACCGACGAAGACTGGAAAGAAGGCTTCCAGCACGTCTCCCACTGGCTAGAAGAATTCCCCACCGAACGCTCCCTCCCAATCGGCACCGTCATGGTCGCCAAAGAATCCTGCCGCCTCGAAAGCCTGGGCGAATCCAATCACCGCGACTTCAAGCGCTCCTTCGAAAACGCCTTCGGCGACCGTATTTCCCTCAAGCAAGAAATCGCCACCGACCTCGGCACCCAGATCCTCGAGCGGGAGCCGGAACGCGATACCCAACTCCTTCCCCCAGACCTCATCCAAGAAATCGAAGACGTCCTATGCGAACTCCCCGAAAACGAACCCATACTCCAGCATCCGCCCGTTGATACATTCCTCGACTCGCCCCACGCCCTAATCGAAGGCTCCGTTCCCCTCGCAGTGGTCGATAATCCCGATTTCCGCCCCATCGTACTCGATCTTGCAAAGCGCCTCGTCTACCAAGCCGATCTCACCGATCTCAAAAAAGGCCGGGCATCGGAAATCAACCTCATCATATCTAAACTGAAACTCGCCGAAATCGACTTTCCCTCTCCCAATCGAATCTCGGAAAGCCAAACTATCGACTACGCTTTCACCGATACTCCCGCACCCGACTCCTCTCCCGAAGTAGACGAACGCCAGCAAGAAGACCTCGCCTACTACGATGAAGCCTACGAACGCGGCCTCGACCTCGCCCGCCTCCGAGCTTGGGAAGACTCCCTCTTCGAGATCCGAGCCAACTCCGTCATACTCCACCGAATCATGGGTCCCAGCCAAGGCGCCCTTTATCACCTCATCGATAGCTTCTACCAGATCACGCCGGACCTCATCAAAGCCGAAGAATTCCAAATCTGCGTGCCCAGCCTCATCGCGGTCTACCTCTCTCTCGTGCCCCCTGGCGACCACCCTTGGCCCTCTCGCGAAGAACTCGAGCTAGAGCTAGAGCAATGCCTTGCCCTCTTCGACCGAGCCGAAGACGAAGGAATCGAATCCACATTCGATCTGATCATACCAGTCTCCCGTCAAAAAGAACTCCTCTACGCGGTCCTCGACGGCTTCGAACGCATGCTCAACGAAATGCCCGAAGAAGACCTCCCCGAAAACGCCAGCGAAGGCGCCATGTACGCTGTCGTCGCCACCGCCGTCAACGTCCTAGACGGCTACGTTTAAAGCCATTCCCACTCGCAGCGGTTTCAAGCGGCGGCATCCTGACGCCGAACAAAGCCCAACCTCCGCCGCGGCCCTCGGTAGAATGCCGCCCATACGCGCCCTTCAACCAACTCCTGTCCTCCCCTATTTTGATCAAATTTTTAATAAAAGAAGTAAAAAACTAGCGCAGTCCCAAAAACCAATCTACTATCCTGAAATGCAAATCGAAGCCGCTCGACGCGGCGACCAGCCCATCAGCCAAACGTCCGACTACTGGAGCGTTCTACTCGCGGAAGCGCTTCCCGCTCCCGACGTAGCCATTTCACCTCTCCAATCGAAACCGGGACCCCTGAAGCGACTCCTTTCGTTTTACCTCGCTCTCTCGGAGGGCTCCGATGCCGAAATCGTCGGCACCGGCGAAACGCTGATCAACCAATGGGATCTTCGCCACGGCAATACCGAGCTACGCGAGCAATGCCTCTCCAAATTCAAAACGGCCTACGAACGCCTTACCCTCACCTCCACCAGCGGTCTATCCCAGACCTACATCGAATCAATCCAATACATCCTCACCCAAAAACTCGGCCATGACGAGATCCTCCAAAGATGTCCCTGGCTCGACACCCCGATTCTCTACAACCTCAGCGATGAAGCCCAATCCCAGCTCCGAATATCGCTGCAGCAAATACGCTCTCGGCTCCAAACGCCCATAATCTTCTGCAGCCGCTTCCGCCTCCCCTGGAATCAGCTCTTTCAACAAAACAACACCCAGCCATTCGGCATCTTCTGCAACAGTCTCTCGACCTTCTACGCGCAGATGTCGGATCCCCGTTTTTCGGATATCTTAAAGCGCCAGGAAACGAAGCTCTTCATAAGCGAACTGTATCCAACGACTTCCTACAGTAAACAAGGCATACTCGGCAGCAACGACTTCCGCAATATCGAATTCATCTTCATGCCTCACCTCGGAGACTGGGAAGCGCGTAGCCTAGAACTCCAAGGATCCATCGCCGAACTTGCCAAATCTGCCCAAGCCAAACTCTCGCCCATCGCCAGCAAGCTCTACGCAGTCTGTCTCGAATGTCTAGAAAGCGAACAAACCGAAAGACTCGGCCTCAACTTCTCCCCCGAGCTTCGGCTCAAGTGGAGAAAAGTCCGAAAAACGGAAACCTCATACCTTCAAAAGCCGAACGCCGATCAACACTCAAGCCCCTCCAGTCAAGGTCTCTTTCAAAATTACTTGGAAAGTCTCAAGAAGCCCGCTCCCCGAAGAACGCCATTGCCGTCCCGCCCCAAACCTCAACTCCGCATCGCCCACCTCATCCCGCAGCTCGTCGATCCCGGCGATGAATCCTCCAAGCTGCTCCGGGCCCTAGCCAAATACGGCGATCCCAATCGATTCTCTAACAAAGTCTATTTCCTCGAAAGTTATTCGACGCGAGCCGCATCGTACCCACAGTCTGGTTACAACATGGCGCCAAGCGTCAATCGCTCGCCCATTTTCCTGAAAGCGCTGCAAGCATCCGGCGTCGAGCATGCCATCATTAGACCCGGCCAAAGTTCCCTTGAAGAATCCGGCCGCCAAATCGCGGCCGCGCTTGCTCAAGAAGACTACGATATCCTGATAGGCCATAGCGACGATCCCCTCACGCACATCGTCGTCCGCCTATCGGATATACCTGCGAAAGCATTCATCAAGCGCCGCGAACTCCCCAGCTGCCCCAATTACGATGCAATCCTATGCAGCATCGAATCCATAAATCCAATCGACAAACGACGCGTAGAATCCTGGGGAACGCGCTTCATCGACGCCCCAAAAAAACTCGACTGCCGCACCGACTGGCCTCCTCAAGCCTCCGATCTCGACCTGCCCGCTGGCTACTTCGCCTTCACCACCATATCCGACCGGTTGGAAGACGTCCTAGAGGGAAAGTTCTTAGAGTCCGTGGCCGCCATCCTATGCATATATCCAAATTCCGTTTACATGCCCATCGGCAAAATCCGTAACTCCGAGACCTTTATTTCCAAATTCAAATTCTACGGCGTCTCCAGCCGCACCTTTCCTCTCGGCCCTAGCTCAGAGCCCAGTCACCTCTGCCGATCAATGAAACTCTATTTAAACGAGTTCCCCAACAACGCCGCCGCCCCGCTCTTGGCGCCACTCGCCGCAGGCATACCCATCATTAGCATGGCCGGGCGCGGTCCCGACGCAGAAGGCTCTGCAGCCATCTATATCGAAGACCCTACAAAGCTCATCGCCAACAACGACTCAGCCACCTACGTCTCCAAAGCCATCGAACTTATCGACGATCCAGACAAGTGGAATCAATATTCTGAATACAGCCTCTCGCAATACGAAACCCACGGCCCGCGATCCTACGCCGAACGCTACGAAGAGATCTTTAGAAAACTGAGTCAGTCCAAAGTTCCTCTCTAGACCAGGGCGTCCGGCCTAGAATTCGATTTCCAATCGCGATGTCTTCTCGACCTCCTGAGCCCACCGCAAATTGATCAGCGTAAAGTTCCGGTATACCCATTCGCAGAATGAACCGACCAAACGGAAAGCTCTACAAGAAATACCGCTTCTGCTTCTCGCTGATCGGCAAGCCTACCTTCTCCATCACCTTTAGAAGATCCACCCAAGACTCCCGGTTAGCGCGATTCGCGCTATTCCGCTGATGTCGACCTATCACCCGTCTAACTGGCTGCGAAATCGCTCTAATCGCGATAAGCGGGAGTCTTGGGTGG
>JBCCZW010000218.1:0-6971 GCA_039186805.1 Verrucomicrobiota bacterium | reverse complement strand
CAGCCACAAGCAATTCGACGAGTCCACCGCCATTCTCGCCGGCGACGCACTTCTCACTTACGCCTTCCAGCTCATAGGTCGCCATTATGCCGATACACCCAATATCGGTATGGAACTCCTCTCTATCATCGGAGAAACCGCGGGCAGCGAACATTTAATCGGCGGACAAGTAGAAGATATCCTCGGAGAATCCAAAAAGCTGACGCCCGAAGAACTCGACTACATTCACCTAAACAAAACCTCCGCCATGATCGAAGCCAGCATCGGTCTCGGCGCGATCGCCGGACAGGCCGACGAATCCCAATTCGAAGCCCTCCAGCAATACGGCCGCGCCATCGGCCTTGCCTTCCAAATCATTGACGACATCCTAGACGCCACCTCAGACACCCAGACCATGGGCAAAACCGTCGGTTCCGACGCCCAGCTCAACAAGACCACCTACGTCTCCCTCCACGGCCTGGAAAGATCCCGCGACTTCGCCAACTCCCTCACTCAATCCGCCCTAGACGCCTGCTCCGAGCTCGAAGGCGACACCGAATTCCTAGAAGGCCTCGCCAACTACCTGAATACCCGCATCAACTAGACGGAGGTCAGAGGACAAACGTCAGATAGTCAGCATCATCGTCCTCTATTCATCATCGTCCGCTTCCTCATCATCGTCATCGAGGCCAAGTTGGAGTTCCCGCTTTAGCGGGATTCAAAGCCCATCAAACCCATTCCCGATAACCTGACACCTGTACCCTGATACCTGACTCCTGTGTTATCCTTCATCACCGCCATCTACAACTGCCTCGACCTCACCAAGGCAATGCTCCAAACCCTCGAGGCCACCGTAGATCTGTCGAAACACGAAGTCATCCTGGTCGACGACGCCTCCGAACCAGAGACCGCAAATTACCTCTCCACACTCTCCTCTCCCTATCGAGTCGTCACTAACCCAACCAACGAGGGCTTCGCCTACTCCAATAACCGCGCTGCCCACAAAGCGAAAGGCGACGTCCTCATCTTCCTCAACAACGATCTCGAACTAAGTCCTAAATGGCTCGAGCCCATGCTCGATCTCCTAGAAAACGCACCCCAAGCTGGCCTAATCGGAAACGTCCAACGAAATCATGCAACCGGCCTCATCGACCACGCAGGCATCTTCTTTGACCTCGAAGGGATGCCCACCCACGCCAGAAAGAACAGAAATTCTCTTCCCAGCTGCTCTCACCAAGAACGCAACGCTGTCACCGCCGCTTGCGTCGCCATAAAACGCTCCACCTTCATAGACCACGGAGGCTTCTCCCAGGACTACCGCAACGGCATGGAGGACGTCGACTTCAGCCTACGCTTAAAGCAAGCCGGCTACCGCCACTACGTTTCCTACCAAAGCGTCATCCGCCACCACATCAGCGTCTCCCCCGGCCGCCACGAACACAACGACGCCAACGCTCAAGTATACAGACGCATCTGGCCGAACTATGCCAAAACCCTCGGTCAAAAAGAATGGCACCGCGAATACCTAGCCCGCTATGCCCGCCACTGGTGGAAATTCGACGCCCGAATCTTCACGGCGCTCCGACTTTTCATAAAGAGCTAAGCCTCAAATACAAAAGGGCTTACGCCGGATAGTGACTCCCAAAAGCGAATTTCCTTCAATTATGACGAAAACCCTCCCATCTTGGCCTCCCTTAAGCTGTAAACCGATTCATGATCCGCTCTCTCTTCAAAGGTAAGTCCAGAAATCCAATTCAGGAACGCTGTATCGGCGACGACTTCACGCGGCTCCGCAAGAAGTACGATCTCTACTACCAAATCCTCGAAAAACAGAGCGGCACGCGGGTCTGGCTCGACGGCCATGAGCTCGTCATGCTCGCCAGCAACGAGTATCTCGGCCTCTCCGAACACCCCAAAGTCATCGAAGCCGGGAAAGCCGCCCTTGACAAATGGGGCAGCGGCACAATGGGCGCCCGCTCCGCAAACGGCGGTCGAGCCTTCCACACCGCGTTCGAACAAAAACTGGCCGCTTTCCTAGGCAAAGAAGCCTGCCACGTTTCTTCCGCCGGCTACATTTCCTGCATGTCCTCCATCACCGGTTTCGCCCAAAGAGGCGACACCGTACTCGTCGATAAAAACATGCATTCCAGCGTGTGGGACGGCATCCGCCTCTCCATGGCCGACGTCGAACGTTTCTCGCACAATAACGCGGACCACCTGCGTAAGATCCTCGACGAACTCAAGCCCAACACACCCAAGCTCATCGCTATAGAAGGCGTCTATTCCATGGAAGGCCACATCGGCGCCCTTCCCGAGATACTCGACGTCGCCCAGCAATACCGCTGCTTCGTAGTCATGGACGATGCCCACGGTCTCGGAGTACTCGGCAAAACCGGCAAAGGCACCGCCGATCACTTCGACCTCACAGAACAGGTCGATATCATCACCGGGTCCCTCTCCAAATCCCTCGCCAGCACAGGCGGTTTTGTTGCAGGAGACTCCTCTTCCATCGAATACCTCCGCACCAACTCCAAACAAGTCATTTTCAGCGCCGCCCTTAGTCCCGTCCAAGCCGCCTGCGCCTCTGCAGCGCTCGACGTGCTGCAAAGCGAACCCGAATGGATCGAACGCCTGTGGACAAACACCCGACGCTTCAAAGCTCTTCTCGAAGAGCTAAATCTCGATACTTGGGAAAGCGAAACACCCGCCATTCCCATCGTCATCGGCGACCGCGAACGAGCCTACTTCTTCTGGAAACGCCTCGCTGAAAAAGGTGTCTTCACTCTACTTGCGACCGCTCCCGGCGTCCCGCCCGGCAAAGACCTCATCCGCACCGCAGTTTCGGCCCGCCACAGCGAAGCCGACTTCGAAATCATCGAATCCGCCATCCGCTACGCCGCGTCGAAGCTCTGATAGCAGAGGTCAGAGCTTCCCTTAAACTGTAGGCCGGGGCGCTGACCCGGCACTCACAGCCCACTTGCTTCCGAATTCGCGTCGCGAATCTAGCACCCCTCAGACACCATATGGTTAAGAATCTCCTTAACCGTATCCCGCCACCGCGGCAAAGCCTCCGTCCGTATACCAGTCGTCAATTCCTCCAACTGCCCACGATCTTCAATGTAGTCCTGCAAGGCCTCCTTCAAGGCGCCGACGTTCCCCGCCTCAAACATTCTACAACCGCCAAAACGCGAACTCTCCCCCACAGACCTCAGCTGACTACACAAAACCGGTACCCCCCTCCAAAGAGACTCGAGCACCGGCAGCCCACACCCCTCCGCCCGGGAACCAAACAACATCAAATCAGCATTAGAAAATAATTCCCTTAGCTCCTCGTCGTCCACCTGACCGTACAGCTTCACCGCGTATCCATCTTTTGCAGCGCGCCTTAAGGCCTTTTCAATCGGCTTGCCGAAATAAGGGTTCGCTCTTCCCACTACATTCAAATCGAAATCCAAGCCTTCATCCCAAAGCCCCTTGCACGCTTCCAAAACGTAATCCTGCCCCTTCCGCTTTTCGAGAATTCCCAACATCAAGAGCTGCAATCTACCATCGCCGTTCGTACGCGGCTCCGAACTGTCCTCGAATACCCCGTCCGCGCCCAACTGAATCGACTTGACCGAGGGAGCATACTGAAACTCCAACCACTCCCAATACTCCTCCAACAATATCGCGCTGTGCTGCGACACCGCAAATGCGCCGCTGAACTTCGCCAGCATCTTCATATAGCTCGGGTGACGCTGAACGCTATGCGGCCAGGTGAACTCGGGAAACTGCAATGGAATCGCGTCATGGAAAATACAATACGTTCGACAGCCTTTTTCATCTAAGAATCTCTCCACGCCCGATCGCTCGTATTCGCAAAACAACTCCCCAGTCAGTAAAACATCCTTCTCATCAATTTTGAACGACTTATCGCCATCTACCGCCACATAAGTCTCTCTCTTATCCGACCAACGCACCTCGCGATAGCGGTCGCCCATCAGCGGCTCCAACTCCCGCCGCAAGCAGTCTGAGACGCGCATGAGCCCGCTCTTATGCTTCTGTTTAGAAGCCTTGCTTATATCGAAAAGAAGACGGCCATTCAACATCACACGGGAAAGATCAAAGGTTGAGAAACACTGTCATTAATCTTAGAATACATCAAGCCTCCCAAAAAGAAATCTTCATCCTAAGGAAATCTTCATCCTCTATCCTCATCTGGTCCGGTTCACTTTGCGCCCGGTCTTGTCGCTTCGCTCGGAACATCTTCTATCCCCCTCCAAAGCCTTTTTCAGCTCCTCCAATAATCTCCCCGTATTCTTCTCTGCGACGAAATTCCCTTCCACCCAATCACGAGCATTCCTCGCCAACTTCGCCCTCAATCCAAAATCGTCCCGAACCTGCAAACACCGCTCCACCCAGAGCTCCGCGTCTTCGACATCCGCCAAAAATCCATTCTCTCCATCCTCCACCGCTTCCACGACGCCCGACACAGGCGAGCCGATCACCACCACGCCAGACGCCATAGCCTCAGGCACCACGTTTGGCAGACCGTCTCTGTCTCCACTCTTCGCCACAATCCCAGTGTGCAGCAAAACATCCGCCCACTGCAGCCTCTCCATCACCTCCTCTTGGGACACGCGACCGAGCAACGCCACCTCATCCTTCAAATCCAAACGCTCCAACTCATCCTCCATCCAGTCTCTCAAGGGTCCCTCTCCCATTATCATCGCCTCGAACGCCACCCCTCTTTTCTTTAATGCCGCGTAAACGGTAAACTGATACGGGAATCCCTTCTTCTCAACCAAGCGGGCAACGCAAACGATCCTCAGCTTGCCTATCTGCTCCCGTACCTCCAGAGGATCAGGCAACACGTTCAACCCTCTGTGAATCATACGTATCCGATCCTTCGAGACAATTTCCTCGATCTTAGCTTCCGCAGCAGCCGTCGACGTATGCACGAGCAAAGCCGCATTGAGTTTTTCCGCGAGCATCCAATCTCCGCCGTGTTCAAACACGTCATACGCATGCGCCCCAGTCGTAAATGGAACCCCCGTCAAGTTCGAAGCCATCCACCCGTAAGCGGCCGGAGCGCTCGCCCAGGCGCAGTGAATTACATCCGCCTTCTCCAGTCGTATCCGTTTTTCATCTACGATCGCCGCTCCCAATCCGAGCAAGTTTTCCCAAAAGCTCAGCCAAAAAGGGGGCTTCGAAAAGACCGCTCTCCGTATCCTATTCAACTCGCCCCGCCGAGTCGCCAACAAAAGCGGCAATCGCCAGACCAAACTCAGCAATCTCCACTTTGAGAAACGCATCACCGGCATGCCTTCAAACGACTTCTCGCCCCCATGCAAAGAGACTATGCTCATCTCTACGCCCTGAGCCCGCATCGCCCGCACCTCGCGTTGCAGAAAAGTTTCCGAATACACAGGAAATGACGTCGTTACATAACGAATACGCATTGCTGTATTCTAATTCCGATTACGCTCCCGCAACCTTCAGCTCGAGTTCCAATTGATTCTTCTTGCCGCCGCTCGCTTCGCGGGCCAGCTCAACGAGCTCAGTAATCGCTTGCCCCGGTTCGTCGGAAAACTTCTTTCCAGAAAAACGCTCCTTCATTTCGCGGAATTTCTCCGGCGATCGATACCATTCGGCCAAGAGGCTCTCAAGGTCCGCCGGCTTCGCAATGCGAGAAGCAGCATTATCCTGCATGTAATACTTAACCGAGAGCTTCTCCTGCGGCATAATGCCGCCAAAGCAATTGAAGATGATCGGACATTCGAAAAGCGTCGCCTCGGTGCAGGTCGTCGTTCCTCCCCTGGTCACGATCAAGTCGCTCACCTGCATAAACAGATGCATTTCAGTACAATAGCCCTCCACATGGCAACTCAGCTCGGGATTCTCTTCCGCCCAATTTGAAACCCGCAAAAACGTATCGTGATTCTTCCCGCAAACAACCAGCACTTGATAATGCTCGGAGTACTTTTTGATCACGGGCAAGATTTCCATGTGATTGTTCGCTCCCGCTCCGCCAGTCGCCAAGAATATCGTCTTTCGGTCAGATCTCAAACCGAGACGCTCTGTAATAAAGCGATGCCGCTCGACCGGGTTCAAGATTTCCTCATATACCCTCGGCGGCAGAAAATTGCCCCGTATCACAATTTTGGATTCATCTAAGCCGAACTCTTTCACCGCATAGTCCGCAGCCGTACGCGTCCGGGAAATATACAAATCAACGGTCGGTTCCACCCAATTGCGACTGTATCCATATCCCCCTGAAAACTCCGAGCAGTAGGTCGCGCATCTCACCTGATCATCGCCTAAGATCTTCCGAGCCACCTGGAAATACCCCCGGTTCAGGCAATCATGCACGCTGAACACGAGATGCGGGCGGAAATTTCTCAATACGCCTTCATAGTATTTGTTCCCCAACGTCACGCGGTCGCGGTTCAAATAAGACATCCCCTCGATTATCATGTAGTAAGGATGATGAAACCAGGGAGCATACTTCTGAATGAAATTGTAGAAGTTCACTCCAAAACGCGCAACTCGCGAAGAATCCTCCAGCATGCTCTCAACGCGAACTTCGACTTCCCATCCGTAAAGCTTTCGCACCCAACGACGAAACGCCACCGCACGCGCATCATGCCCACCTCCCGTACTGGAGGTTAAAACCAATATCCTCAGAGTCTTCACACAGAATTAAGCACCCAATTTATAGTACGCTCGATTCGCCCGACGCTGCATCTCCCCCGAGGAAAAGCGAGCAAAGAATGGAGCGGCAACTCTCTGGAAAATCGTCCCCGCTCTTACCGTCCCACTCTCGCCACGCTCCAAAGCCCGTATCAATCGCTCCGCCGCCACCGCAGGCTGCGGCGACGAAGACAAGCGTTCGCAAATCACTTTCCATGCCCGCTCAAAAGCCTTCCCGCGCCCCGCTACTTTTGCGCTTTCATTAAATCCTGTGCGGAAATCCCCCGGGCGGAAATCGATCACCCGTACACGATCCAATT
>JBCCZW010000217.1:0-7052 GCA_039186805.1 Verrucomicrobiota bacterium | reverse complement strand
GGCCTTTTCAGGCAGCGGTGGCGCTCGCGCGCAGACTGCAGAGTCAGAAGAAGTTATTTTCGAATTGAGTCCCTTTACGGTAGTTTCGGACGACGACGCGGGCTATCTAGCTAGAAACACGCTCGCAGGCTCTCGGTTGAATTCCAGTTTAAAGGATACGGCTGCGGCGATCGACGTCTTTACTCGAGAGTTCATCGACGACATCGGAGCGGACAACATAGAAGATGTGTTGGCGTATTCGGTAAATGGAGAAGTCGATCTTGAGGATTCCGGTCCGAGCGCGTCTGGGGGGAACCAGATTTTGGAAAACTCGTTCAACTTCAGGGTGAGGGGCTTGAGCGCCAGCAAGGCTCGCAATTTCTTTTCATGGAATATGAAGATGGACAATTATAATATAGACCGACTGGACGAATCGCGGGGTCCGAACGCTATATTGTTCGGCATTGGTTCTCCGGGAGGTATTTATAATATATCCACGAAGACAGCCGGAACTTCTAAGGATTTCGGATCGATCGGTTTTGCGGTAGGGTCGAACGACTATTTGCGGCGAACCTTGGACTTTAATAAGGTTTTGGTTGAAGATACCTTGGCCATTAGGCTAAATGCGGTGGTTCTGGACGAAGGCTCGAATCGATTTTTCGAAGAGCACGAGAAAGAGGCCTTTCATTTTGCCGCGACTTATTCTCCCGGCGAAAGGACGACGCTGATGCTGGAGTACGAAGGAGCGGACGAGTTAGATACTCGAGCTCGTCCGAGTACGGCTTATGACTTGTCTTCCTTGTGGGGCGAGAGCGGCTCTTTGGTCGTGGATACTAGCGATCCTGGCAACAAGTTCAAAAATCTAAAGAAGGATTCGTCTAACGGCATCAACCAAATCAATAAGAATAATGCCTACACGGTTGGGATAGAAGAAGGCGGGGTGGAGAATTTTCAAGGATTCTTGGTATCGACTACGGATTCGATTCGACTGGGATCCGTGATGAGCGATTCGAGCTTCAGCTCGCCCTCGATGAATCTGACGGGGCCTGGAGCGACGCGCAATATGGACTATTCGGTCTACTCTTTAGTACTGCAGCATGGGTTTGCCCCAAATCTTAATTTCGAAGCGGCATATAGCCATTCCGAGGAGGAGCAGGATGGAGTCGATCCTCTCAACAATGCGCTCAATATATATGCGGATCCCAATAGTCATTTGCCCTCCGGCGAAGTGAATCCGTTTGCGGGAATGTATTATACGGATGCTCACTGGATTCGTAGGGCTCGTTGGCAGGACACTGATCAGTTTCGGGCGTCTTTGAGTTATGACTTGAATACCGATTCTTGGGGCGATCATCGACTGGCGTTGATGTACGAGGATAAATCATGGGGGGTAGAGAGGATACAGCAGCGCGAGGTGATTGCGGGGGCGCCGAATAATGCGAATCCCGAGCATGCTAGAAATCGATTTTATCGCAGGAACTATATCACTCCTGGCGTCTTCGATACGATGTACGCCTCGGACTGGAGAAGACAGGTGACGTGGACGGATCCCCAGACGGAGGAGACTTTCACCACCGCTTGGGTTTCCGGCAGCGAATCCGGCAGTTTTATCGACTTCAAGGATATGCGCAGCTATACCGCAGTTCTCCAGAACTTCTTTTTCGATGATCGTCTGGTGACCACTCTTGGCTATCGCAAGGACGATTTCGAAACCTCAGATTCGACGTCCTTTCGCGATCCTGTCACGAGGGAGTGGACGCCTACCCGAGATGTGACGACTGAATACAGCGTGGCTCCGGTGAGTAGGACCTTTGGAGCGGTGAGCCATTTGACGAAGAGCGTTTCCGGGTTCTTCAATTATTCGACTGGCACGAGCTTGGCGGATCCGAATATGAGGGTGTTGCCCGACTCTCGTTTGCCGGAGCCCACCGATGACGAGTCGATGGATTTCGGGCTCAATCTGGAGCTATTCGAGGGGCGTTCCAATTTACGTCTAACTTACTTTGAAGCGGAGACTTTGGCGGCCGCTGGATTCCGAAACACTACGCCTATCAGAAACGCCCATAACGACGTGTGGGAGGCGTATGAGCTAGCGGGTGTCATCGCAAACGAGCTGGCAGAGTCGGAGTATGCCAATATCGGAGCTCATTACTTTGATCGCCGTTCATCCGGATACGAGGCGAACCTGGTGGCGAATCTGAGCGAGAACTGGCGTTTGATGGTGAAGGCCTCGAAGACGGACGTGGTGGAAGACAATATTATGCCCCTCATTGTCGCTTGGTCTGAATCGCAAGGCGAAAAGTGGGATGCTCTGGGCAGCGTTGACGCGAATGGAGATCCTGTGACCGGGGGAGGTCTGACGGTGGACGAACTCAGGGCGGAATTTTCGGATTTGATCGAGGAGAAAACGGCCTTCAACGGCAAGCCAGCCTATGGGAACCGCGAGGATAAGTTCAGCGCGTTTACGAAGTACTCGTTTAGCAGCGGCTTGTTAGACGGCTTCTCCCTGGGCGGTGGCTATCGTTATCAGAGCGGTAATCCGATTTTCGTGAATGCGGAAACCGACGATGTGATAGAGGGGCCCAGTTATGAGATTGTGGACTTCGTATTGGGTTATGGCTTCAAGTTGGAGGATGGCTCAAAGGTGAGAATCCAATTGAATGTAACTAATCTTCTCGATGACGAGACTCAACTCTTGAGCCGCATGACCTCCGATGGGCTTCCTTTGAGGAATTCCTATTTGAGCCCAAGGTCTTTGAGGTTGAGCGGCACCTATTCGTTCTGAGGGTCTGACTCATAAATTCACCCTCAGCAGGATGTAGATGCAATCGTTGATCGCGTCTACAAGCCACAGCCCTTACTGTATACTCCCTTCTCTTCCTCGTGCTCGTTTTGTTTCACTTCAACAGGTTTGTAGATGGTTCTATTGTTGCCTCAGCGGGGCGAGAGTCCTGTTGAGGTTTTGCCTTTTCCGCTGTGTTGAGCTACTTAAGTCAGGTTTGCCCGTTTGCAAATTACCTGAAAACAACGGTTTCGTCTGATTCCTGATAGGACGATTCGAATTGCCCTATGAGATACACTCTACTTTGCAGCTTTGGTCTGATCTTCCTTTCCGGCTTTTTGAGGGCGGACGATTGGAAGGCTCAGATCTCAATGAAGGACCCTTGGAGATGGACTGAACTCGAGTCCCTCGATCCTTATCAAATCTCGAGAGGGGTCTTGGGTTCCGATGGCAAGCTTTGGTTTGCTCACCGGGGCGGTTTGCTCAGCTACGATGGGAGAGAGGTATTCGAACGGGTTATTGAAGGGTTCTCGGATGACCGGGTCCTGGATTTCGTAGCTTCTTCGGATGGAGCAATCTACACCGTTTTTCGCAAGTGGTTGGCGATTTACCGCGACGACGAGGTGACCGTCATTCAGTCAGGTCACGGGAACCAATTTCTGGAGAACCATGGGCTCGTGGAATTCGAGAAGGGTAGGATGATCGTGGCGACCATCGGCGGCTTATACGAGCTAAGAGAAGACCAATTGGTCGCTATCGAGAATATTTCAGCGAACCCCAGCTCTATACTTGTCGACGATGAAAGGCGCTTGTGGTCGAGCGAGGCAGGTTCCAGCGCGATCAGCGTTTACAGTTTCGCGGAAGGCGAAAATGGCTTGCGCGCCGCATTGCTTCATCGTTTCTCGAGGAGCGGTCCGCTGGCGCGGAAAGCGACCTTTTTTATGGATTCCGAGCAGGCGGTTTGGGTCCTGGATCGCAACAAGGACGATGTCTGCTATCGATTCGTCGATTATTCGCCAGAGGGAGGCGTTGCCGGGCTGCAGGGCGCCGGTTTGCTCGACAGCGATCTCTGGGTGGCTCAGGACGAATCGGGAGCGATGTGGTTCTGCGTCAATCGAAAGATGGCTCGGTTCGCCGACGGAGAGTTGGAGGTTTGCAGTTTCGAAGAGGTTCCTATTCCCTCGTCCTATCCTTACGCTATCCCGATGGAGGGCAACCGCCTGGTAGTGGGCGGCGTTCATCTGAATCCTCAGCTTCTCGACTTGTCGACCGATCATTGGATCACCTACCGAGGCTTGAACTTTCAATGCGAAGACCGGAGCGGAGCTCTCTGGTTTTTGTCCTATGATCGGGCGGTGGTTTCATTTTTCAGGGGAGAGTGGAAGACTTACCGAACCCCAGGTTTGATCGACGCCCCTAACCGCTTGCTAGTCGGACCGGATCAGACGATATGGGCTTCAGGTTCGCATCAAGGAGCCGCCGCCGTCTCCTATTTGCGCGACGGGGAATGGCGATTGCAGGCTTATCCTCAAATCGGCGGTACTTTCGGCCATCTCGGCGTGATCAGAGCTTCTGACGACACTCTGATCTTCGGGAACGGGACTGCTCGGTATATGCTTGGGGATGCCGAGGGCGGCGCATTGGTGGTTCGCAAGGTTAACGGAGAATACCTTGGCCAGCATTTTCCTCCTCCTACGTTTTCGTTGAGGTCCTCTAACATAGTCGAGCGGCGGGAAGAGGGTCTTCTCTTTGGAGCGGGAGCCGTATATAAGGGTTTTTCCAATGGATTGCTTGCGGCGAAGCAAATGGACTTGGTGAAGAATCAATGGATTGATCACATGGTGGTGGATGGTAACGACGACTTGTGGCTCGCCTGCTTCGGGGTCGGCATCTATCGGCAGAACAAAGACGAGTTGGCGCTCTTCGGTCGAGCGGAGGGATTGGCTACCAAGAAAGCTATATTTCTGCTGGAGGGGCCTTCGAGGTATGGTCTTCTGGCCCTGACGGAAAGAGGCTTCTTTCGTTTCGATGGGCACGGTTGGTCTCCATTCAGATCATTGGAGGGCATTGATTTCAAACGCGAGAGCCACACGGTCTTTACGGATCGCTCGGGAGGTATATGGACGAATTTCTCGAGCCGCGCATGGCTATTTGAAAACGAGCCGACGAAAAAGGAGAAGTCGGGCGGTTTTCGAGCGATTCGCTATCTTCCCGAGACGAATCCGCCTGAGACTTTTGCGACGACTTCGAGCGATCGCTTTCCGGAAGGAAGTCAGGTCATCGTCCAATTTAGCGGCTCCGACGAGTGGAACAGCAGTCCTGCCCGCAAGTTGAGTTATTCGTGGAGTATGGATGGTGCGACTTGGTCCCATTTTTCCGAGCGTTCGAATGCGACATTTGAGGGACTGGCTCATGGAGCCTACTCCGTATGGGTGAGGGCTCGC
Organism: Verrucomicrobiota bacterium; assembly: GCA_039186805.1. Taxonomy (GTDB): domain Bacteria; phylum Verrucomicrobiota; class Verrucomicrobiia; order Opitutales; family Opitutaceae; genus JBCCZW01. Next base: position 1,847 of record JBCCZW010000217.1, on the reverse strand, counting down.
GATCAGGCGGGAAATATAGATGGATCGCCCGCGTTGGCTCGATTCGCCTTAGTTCCTCCGCTCTGGAAGCGTCCGTGGTTTATTGTATTGATTTCGGTCTCGGTCGCGGGATTCGCTTTTCTAATATATATCATATTCAGATATAGAATAAAGGCTGCGGTGGCGATCGAGGAGTTTAAGATGGACTTCTTCACTAATATATCTCATGAAATGCGCAATCCTCTGGCGGTGATTATCGCTCCAGTAGAGCTGATGATGAGCTCGGATATCGATTCGAATATTCGGAGGAAGCTGAATATCATTCTCAGAAATGCTAGAAAGATGCAGGGCATGATAGACCAGCTCTTGCAGTTTCGAAAAATTGAAAAGGGTATGTGGACGCTCAACCCGGCGCCTGGCGAGGTAATCGGCTTTATAAGCGACGCCGTCGGCGATTTCGAACCGCTGTGGAGTTCGAAGTCTCAAAGCGTCGAGCTGAAGTCGAAAACCGATCGTTTCTTTTGCAGTTTCGATGCGTCTATATTCAGGAAAGTAATTGATAATCTCGTCTCCAATGCCATCAAATACACGGATGAAGGGGGTTCTATAGCGGTCAAGCTAGAGGTTCTTTCAGATGATGCGAAAAGCGAGCTTTTCCTTATCGTAGAAGACGAAGGCGAGGGGATTCCCAAGCATGAACATCTCAATGTTCTAAAACCCTTCTACAGGCTTAAGCGCAATCGGAGCGAAGGCGGAAGCGGGGTGGGCTTGGCCTTGGTTCAAGAGTTGGTGAGTTTGTGCGGAGGTTCCGTATTGGTTGAAAGCCCGATATATGGAGATGGCAAAGGAACTCGGTTTAGCGTTCATCTCCCGCTCGATTTAACGGACGAGACCGTTTTCGAATCGGCGAACCAGCAAGAGCGAGAGAATGCAATTGGCGGACGAAACACGCTGCTGATCGTTGAAGATAACGAAGACATGCGGAAGGTTCTGGCCGAGGCTCTGGATAAAGAGTATCAGATTTTTGAGGCGGAAGATGGCGAGAAAGGGCTGCGCGAGGCCAAGAAGATCAATCCCGATCTGATCGTGTCTGATGTCATGATGCCGAAGCAAGACGGTTTGGCGATGTGCGAGAAGCTCAAGATGGACCCGGATACTTCGCATATACCCATCGTACTCTTGACGGCAAGAAGTTCGATGGAAAATCGAATCGAAGGCATTACCTTGGGGGCGGATGCCTATATAGTGAAGCCTTTGGATTTAAGGCATTTGAAGGCTCAGCTGAGTAATCTTCTCGATTCGAGGAAGGAACTCAAGCAACGTTTCGCGAAGCAGCTGGTAGTCGAACCGGCCGAGGTGACGGTTACTCCGGCGGATGAGCTGATTCTGCGGAAGGCCATTAAGACCGTTGAAGATCAGATGCTCAATCCGGGATTCGACGTCGATCGTTTTGCTGCAATGATGGGAATGAGCCGATCTACTCTGAAGCGCAAACTGAAGGCCGTTACGGGCCAGAGTCCGCAACCCTTCGTTCAGCGTATGAGGATGAAGCGCGCGGCCCAGCTGCTCAAAACCGAGGGCGTCACTATTTCTCAAGTTTCGGAAATGGTGGGCGTCTACGATCTAAGCTATTTTGGCAAGCTTTTCAAAAAGGAGTTCGGGATGACTCCTACCGAATACCTGAGTTCAAAAGCGGAAACGAACTAGAGAACCCGCTCGCCCCAATTACGCGCCGGAAAGCTCTTTTTGAGCCGATCTTTTCACTCTCTGGGCGGAAAATCATAACTAGTTTCCGATTAATCTGCGATCTTTGTTAGACCCCTGGTCAAGCGTATCCAGTCTTCTTCTTCGGACGCGAGGCCTGGGGG
>JBCCZW010000216.1:0-7081 GCA_039186805.1 Verrucomicrobiota bacterium | reverse complement strand
TTGTAAGTAACATGTGGGTGGAGTTATTTTTCTCCTTGAGCGCGATGGGTAATTCTTGTGGGAATTCCGATCCCCTGTCGGCCTGATTCGCGTCTTCACGCCAATAGCGACCGGGGGGGAACGGGCGTGTCGCGGAGGTGACGTAGAACCAATCGCCGATCTTGATTACGCGCGGGTCCTCTACGCAACCGTTGTCAATGCTCTCGATGAGGGGGGAGAGAATCGGTTCTGCTGAGACTCTCTTGAAATCGTAGCCATTTTCGCTTTCGGCAAGGCCGAGGTGGACGCGGTGCTCCTCGTCGTTTCCGGCGGCTCGGTAGATCAGCTGAATTTTACCGCTGTCCTCATCGCGCCAGGCCGCGGGATTCGTTGAGACGAGGCTTTCCCATGGCGAATCTTCTTTGGGGGAAAGAATCGGATTGCCCTCGTAGCGGCTTAGTTGAAATTTTTGAGATATAAATGTAGATGAATCACTCATTTGGTTTTTGGTTTGTTAAGGAAATTAAGGCTAATATAGGATATGTTTGGAAGAAAAAGAAACAAAAAATACAAAATAATTTCTTTTGCCTTGAATCCTGTCCATTTCGAGGTGAGGTTCGTGACTCGTCATAGCCCGCGTTAAGATGCTGTTCGAATCAGAGTTCGGCCTCGCGGCTAATCGAACGTCCGCTTTTACTGAATGAAGAAAACCTGCCCCATGATTAGACGCTTTCTGCTTTCTCTGGCCTACTTAGCCTTGAGCGCGAGTGGTTTAGTGGCGGAAGTCGCTAGGTCTGAGGGTGCTACGAATATTCTATTCGTCACGATGGATGATATGAACTGGGATTCTATCGGCGTCTATGGTTGCCCGATTCCAGAGATTTCTCCGAATATCGACAGACTGGCCCGTGAAGGTATGCGCTTCGAGTATGCGTTTAACCAGACTTCGAGTTGCGTGCCTTCAAGAACGACTTACCAGACGGGCAGGTATCCCCACGTCAATGGCGTGCTTAGCTTTTACAATGTGGACTTCAACCTTGAGACTTTGCCAGAGATCTTGCGTCGGATGGGTTATACAACGGGTGTGGTGAACAAGCCTCGCGATACGAGTATTAGCGAAGAGTATTCAAAATATTGGGACTACCATCGGATTATGAATGGGCCTGATAAGCGGGGAGCGATTACTTATGAGGATTCGCTCAATGCGTTTTTCGATCTCGTCGAATCGAAAGGGAATCCATTCTATTGCGTGGTTAATATCGCTGACCCGCATAAGCCTTTCTTCAACGACGAGGCTTCAAAAAAGAGGGGTTTCGATCTGTATGCGCCATCTATAGAGTACTCTCTTGATGACGTTGAGGTGCCGCCCTTCTTAGTGGAGCATCCAAGTATCCGCGAGGAGATGAGAAACTACTATAATTCTGTGAAGCGCGGCGACGACTGCGTGGGTGTAGTTCTAGAGACCTTGGCGGCTCGCGGTCATGAAGAGGATACGCTTGTAATTTTCGTTTCAGACCATGGAATGCCTTTGCCCTTCGCCAAGAGTTCCCTATATACGAATGGGACTCGTACTCCTTGGATCGCGCGCTGGCCTGGCAAAGTGGAGAGGGGTCGCTTGGAAAGCGATTTAATGGTTTCGGCGATCGATTTCATGCCGACTATATTGGATGTCGTGGGGGCAGGAGTATTCGATCATTTGCCGGGCAATTCGCTGCTGCCTGCGCTGTTGGGACAATCCCAGAGGGGACCGGAATTCGTGTTTACGGAGTTCAATGACATCGCCGGAGGTCATCCGTTTCCGATGAGAGCGGTTTATACGAAAACGCATGCTTATATATTTAATGCCTGGGCTAATGGGGAGCGGCGCTTTCAGTCGGCGTCAACGACTCACACATCTGAAAAGACGCTAAGGGAACTAGCGAAAAAAGGAGGGACTGCCGCCGAAAGATACGAGTTTCTGGTGAATCGCTGCCTCGAAGAGTTCTATGATTATCGAGCCGATCCGCACGCTTCGAGAAACCTGATCGACCATAGGGATCATGCTGAAGAGATCGAGCGTTTGCGGTCGGCTCTTGCGTCTTGGATGAGGGAAACCGATGACTATGCCCTCGAGGCTTTCGAGAAACGAGGGAGTCGGGAGCAGTTGATCGACTGGATGGACAAGATCGATGCGGAGGCGCTTGCTCGGGCAGAGACTCTTCAGTGGAAGCGCCATTCTAACCGCGCAGGCGAAACTGGAGAGAATACGCTGCTCTATCGGCTCCACTAGGCTTAAAATGGACTTTCATAACAATGATTTATAGATTGAAAAATTGTATTCAGTTTTTGAGGAGAATGGACGGGCGTTGTAGAGTCGGCGGCCAGGCTGCGTTGGCCTTGGCCATGCTATCTGCGCCGATTGAAGCTGGCGAGGGCGCGGATGTGCTGTTCGTCCTTCTAGACGATCTAAGATGGGATGCTATGTCTTTTCTGGATCATCCTTATGTGGAAACGCCCAATATTGATCGTTTGAGAGAGCAGGGCGCTTGGATGTCGAATGCATTCGTCTCGACATCGATTTGCTGTCCGTCTCGCGCGACTTTCATGACTGGCACTTTCGCAAGTACGCATGGAGTGATCGATAACGAGACTTCCGAGTACGATCCCGAAATAACGCCTCCATTGACGCGTTATCTGCAGGAGGCCGGCTACCGCACGGCGATGATCGGGAAGTGGCATATGGGGGACACTGCTGCCCCGCGGCCTTACTTCGATCATTGGATCAGCTTTAAAAAGCAGGGGAAGTACAACGATCCGGAACTGAACATAAATGGCGTGACTGTATCCAGAAAAGGGTACACGACGGATATCCTTTCCGAAGAAGCGATCAAGTTCATTGAAGCTCAACCGAAGGATCAGCCCTATTTCTGCATGCTGTCTCACAAGGCAGTGCATGAGCCTTTCCTTCCTGCCGCGCGACACAAGGATGCTTTTGGAGCGGATACGGTGGATATCGAACCGCGGAGCTGGTCTGAGGATTTTGTCGGCAAGCCGGAATGGCAGCGCCGCCAAAGGACTCGAGACGTGCGTTGGGAATGGCGCACTCGGGATCTCGAGGGCGAGGTTTTGCCGGAGGCCATCGAAGAGGAAGCGTGGCCGGACGGGCAAAAGAAGTATATCGAGCAATTCCGTTGTCTAGCTGCGGTCGACGAGGGATTGGGGAAAGTCATGCGAGCCTTGGAGAGACGCGGCACGCTGGAGAATACGCTCATCGTGTTCACCAGCGACAATGGCTATTTTCATGGGGAGCATCGCCGCTGGGACAAGCGCTTGGCTTATGAGGAGAGTCTGCGAATTCCGATGGTCATCGCGCATCCAGGCAAGATTGAAGCGGGGGCGACGGTAGCGCAGCTTGTGTCGAATGTGGATTTCGCTCCTACGATTCTGGATTATCTGGGCCTAAGCGTGCCGGAGGGTATGCAGGGCAAGAGTATGGTGGCCGCTCTGCGGGGAAGCGATCAGCCGCTTCGCGATAGCATTTTCTACGAGTATTGGGTCGATCTTGTTCACTCGATTCCCGCTATGACGGCGGTTCGGACTGATCGCTACAAGCTCATCCAGTATCCAGAGATCGATGACATCGATGAACTGTACGATTTGCAGGTCGATCCGCATGAGATGAATAATCTCGCGGTCAATCCGGAGCATGCGAAATTGTATGGCGATATGCGCAAGTTAATGCAGGAGCGGATAGAGCAAGTGGGTTGGCGTCCGGACGTTTTTCCGAAGAACTTGCAGCGGGTACGGGGTCCGGAGGGGCTGCTTTTGGATCTCGGAGTCGTCGACGGGCAACCTGTCGATCGCTTGGGCTGCGCGCTCGTCGATCATTCGGTTGAATCGAAAGGCGCTTCGCTCCTTTTCGACGGCAAAGAGAGTCGTATTGAGATTCCATACGCAGAAGATAGGGATCCATCGACCTGGCCTTACCTAATTACGATCGACGTTAAGCCAGAGTCGGACGGCGTGATTGCAACGCAATCCGGCGAACTGTACGGTTTCAAGATATTCGTCCAAGATGGTCGACCGGGCGCGTCGGTTCTTTGCGAAACATGGGTGGCGGTGCGGACTACCATCGATGCTCCTAAAATAGCATTTGGAAGTTGGGTGCGATTGGAGTTGGAGATCGACTACAATCGCGTTGAGTTCAGGGTCGATGGCGAGGTAGTGGATAGCCGCCCTTTGCCGCAGCCCTTCAAAGTAAGGACTGAGTCGCCTTTGGTTTTAGGGGCTCCGGGCGAGTATCCGGTTTCAGGCGACTCGCCAGATTTTCCCTTCAAAGGAAAGATGCGGCTGGCGGCGATCAGTAGGAATTTCTTAAACGAATAGGAGAATTGGAAATGAGCGGCAGAAGAGATTTTATTAAGAGCGCCGGCATGACCGTGGCGTCTTTAGCAGTAGGGGGAGCAAAGCCTATGGAAGCGACCAAGGATAATGGGGGTGTAGGCAGTAGTCCAATACGCCGCCCGAATATAATCTTAATCGTCTCCGACGAGCATCAGGCGAAGACTTGCGGATGTTACGGATCTGAGGTGAAGCGGGTCGACGGGTTGTCTCCGACTCCGCATATCGACGCCTTGGCCAGCGAGGGAGTTCGCTTTGATTCCATGTACTGCGCTTCGCCCTTGTGCGCCCCGAGCAGGGCAGCCTACATGACGGGAACGTATCCGCACACGACGACGGCGCTGCATCATAAGATGCAGAATAGCGAGGCGGGCTTAAGTCGGTATCCGGGCGTCTTGGAGGGTATCCCGGGCATGGGCAGCTATCTCAAGGGAGCGGGCTACCGCACCGCCGCCTATGGAAAGATGCACGTGCATGGAGAAGAGGTGGACGGATGGGATCTTGGTTTCGAGGAGCGCGGCTTGCGCTTCTACACGCGATTTCCGGGAAAGCACTACGCGGACTTGAAGGGCGGAGACGTCAACAAGCGCTACCGCGAAATGAGTCCGTATCTAGATAGCAAATACAGAGACATCGATTCCCGTCGCTTTGCCCACGCTCCTGAAGATCTCACCGTTCGGCAGAACGGACTGAATGAGTATTACTTGGAAACCTTGGTGGAGTTTGAGGACGAGATGGTGGACGAGTTGATCACTGATCGGAGCATCGAGTTTATGGAGAAGAACGCGGCAGGAGGCGAGCCGTTCTTTGTGCATGTAGGCTTAGAGAAGCCGCATAGACCGTGGACCATCCATCAGAAGTTTCTCGATCGCTTCGACCCTCGGACGATGCCTCTTCCATCGACGATTGGCGAATGGAAGGAGAAGGGTTTTCTGCCCTTCGTTCAAAGCTGGTGCCATACTAGCGTGGAAGGCGATGAGGCAAGGAATAGTACGGCAGCTTATTACGCGTGCGCTTCAGCGGTGGACGATTGCGTGGGGAGGATCATGAACAAGTGCCGCGAGCTGGATATTCTGGAGAATACGGTGGTGATCTATACGAGCGATCATGGCGAGAGCTTGTATGAGCATGGCTTAATCGAGAAGCATAACATGTTGGATCCGTCCGCGCGCGTGCCGTTTATTATTCGGGCTCCTTGGGCGGTACCGAAAGGCGAGGTGAGAAACGATCCCGCCAGCCTTATAGACATGATCCCTACATTTTGCGATCTTTCCGGCGCGGAGGGTTCGCCGCTGTTTGAAGGTGAGTCTCTGATTTCGCTTATCGAGAGAAAGCAGGATCCTGAGCGAATGGTATTTTCCGAATTCTACCAGTCGGGTAGCGTTTCCAATCCCACTGAATTTTTGCCAGTGCGGATGGGGCTCAATAGGAAGCGCAAATACATCTACACCCATGCGGCGGCAGACCAACTCTATGACCGACTGAATGGCGGGGAGGCGCATTTGAAGAACTTGGCTTTCGACGAGGCGAACGAGGCCGAAGTCAGTAAATTGAAACTCTGCACCTTAGACGCCTGGGAATTGGACGAATATCCTCAGCTTAAGTCGGAGGCGAGGGTGTCGGCAAATGGGGTAAGCCTATTCTGGGAGGATGCCGGTTTCGGCGCGACTTACGATATCTATCGCGCGACGGAGAGCGACCCTAGGGGGGCGGATCGCATCGCTTCCGGCTTGAGCAGCTATTTTTATGCGGATGAATCGGCAAGGGGGGGAGAAAAGTACTTTTATTGGGTGCTCGCGCATTACGCTGTGTCCCTCCCTTTCGCGGATAGCCGCGGTAAGAGTCGGTTTGGGAAAGAGAAGATCAAGGTGGATGGCTTTCCGCGCGCGCTTCCTTTATCGCCTCGGATGGAAGTGGAGGTGTTGGCGGGGTTTGAGGAGACCTTCGCTTACGAGCCTTTGCTTGGTTGTTCGTTCGACGGTCTTGATTGGATCTACATTGGTATGCCGCCGAGAAAGCTGACTCAAGGCGCGGTGTTGGAGGGACCCGTTTCGGTACTGACGCCTTACCCTGTTTCAGACCGTTGCGTCTTTGAAGCAGAGATGCAGACGGCAAAGCCGGGTCCCGGTGATCGGGATGTCCTGAGGATGGTTCTCAGATACTTAAACATGCGACAATGCTACTATGTGGAACTCGACAGAAAGGGCTCGCTTTCGCTTTGGAAAAGAACCGGCGAGTGGAGTCAGGACCTGCTGAAAGCGGTGGATTTGGACGACGCTTGGCCCGATGAGAGTCAGCTTATCCGCGTTGAGACCGATTCCGGGCAAATCGCCGTTTTCTTGGGAGATCGCCAGATGATATCGGTCGCTGATGCGGAGCCTTATCTTGGCGGCCGATGCGGCTTTGAGGCGCCTCGATATCTTAGGGATGGATACCTGCGAAAAGTCCGTATTGTGAGCTAAATTTAGGAAAAATGTGCAAAAAATTGTAGACCGATTGAAATAGGATCTGCCTTAGGAGAGTTTTGCCATTTCGACGAGGGTTTCATTGTTCCATTGCGATTTGATGCGGGCTTTGGATTGATTCGATGGTGGAACAGGTCTGTTTAGGGCGCTTTTTGGTTTTCCAGTTCGGGTTTAGCGAAAACGAGTGGAAAGGGGTCTAATTTAGCGTGCTTTGGAGATTTGAGGAGATATTTATTTGACAATATTAAATACAAAAT
>JBCCZW010000215.1:0-7127 GCA_039186805.1 Verrucomicrobiota bacterium | reverse complement strand
GTTTGGATTGGTCTCTTCGTTGAATTGGCCAAAGCGGTCGTAATTGCGGACTCGGTCGTTTCTCGCCCCGTAGGTAACGACGAGGCCTTTGTCGAACATCTTCGCCTGATGAACGATCGCGAGCGAGTTGGTAACGTTCCGGTTTTTAGTAAAGCCGTGCACGAAGTTTTGAGCGACGCTGAAATCGCGGACATCGTTAACTTCCGCGGGAATATCGGTGATAAAAGTACCCCCTTCATGCCTCCAACCGTTTGTAGGACCAGTAATCAGCTCGAAATTGATCGGCTGAATATTTGCCCCGACAGGCGTGCTGAGCTGAGAGAAGTCAGGTCCCACGTACGCGACAGTTCGAGCTTGGCCGACTCCCGTATTCAGGTTGGTGTCCCCTCGTATGGCGAAAACGTAGTCCGGACTCATGCGGTTTTGACTTTGGTACTGAAGATAATCGTTGCGGTAGTCCTGTCCAAAGACGGTGGTGGTCTGCGAGCCAAGCCAGCTGAGCCACTTGTTATCGTGGCGGGCAAAATCGTACTCGACGAAGCCTGTGGCTCGTTGAGTACGGCGGTCGTTGATGTTGTCGCGACGTCGAGTGCCGGAAGCTAGGAAAACGCGTCCGAAGTTCGGGTTCTCGTCTCCCGTCTGAAGATGAGTGTTGATATCGATGTTCATTGTGTAGCCGCGAGAGCCAGGAAACATGTCGAAGTGACCGCGGTTTACGTATTCGTCAGCCAATGACACCTCGAACCCAGCTGAACCCCAGTCGAATGCCCAGTTTTGGTCGTAGGAGGCGTTAATGACGTTGAAGGTCTCCCACTCTTGCTTATTCGGGCCGTCCAGAAGGTTGTTAACCCAGTCGAAAATGGAACGGTCCTGAAGCTCTTCGAAACCCCAGAAAGATCCGAACTCGATACCTTCCGCCGCAGCTGTAGCCGAGGGGTAGTATTGGGCGCCGCTGGTGAGAGAGACGAGATAGGACTGGAAACGACCAGGCAGATTATACCACGCCAATTGCGCGCGATCGGCCTGCGATCCTACATCGTTGCCGGAGTAAATGACGCCGGTTTGACCAAACCATTCTCCGGGAGCGCGGATGATATCGCGATCCACGTTGCGGAAATTATCGGTTACCGGGTTGTGGACGATGCGCTCCCCGGTGTCTGGGTCGATAGATTGAGGCTCCCACCATCGAGACAAGGTGTCCACGGGAGCGTTGGCCCGAGGACGGCGGGCGTCTACCTCGCCTGTCTCGTAGCTCAATCTGAGGGTTCCTCGCTCCGAAAACTTGTAGGTAGCAGCGAAGAGAGCTCTCTTATCGCGTTCGTAGGTGGGCTCTTGGCGCCACTGACGATCTTCGTAAAGACCGGCAAAGCGGATCGCCAGCTTATCATCGATGACAACGCGATTAAGGTTTACGGTGGAACGGTTGGAACCGAAGGAACCGTAGCTGAAGCTAACTCGATTTGAATCCTTCCACTGAGGCGATGAAGTTTGGTGATTGATGATGCCGCCAGGCGAACCCAGTCCAAAAAGAGTAGAGTTCGCTCCGCGATTTACGTCCACGCGGTCGATACTGTATCCATCGAATGCTATCCCGGTTGCGAAGAAGTTTCGGGTATTATCGGCGCGGGCCAGTCCTCGGATCCGATTGGCGTTCTGCGGATTGCGGACGACATCGGCGTGATCGATGAAGGTAGAGCTGCTGTCCGCACCAGAATAGTTGCCATCAATGCCGCCCGACTCAGTATTGCCCAAGTATTGGAGAACAGAGGCTGCATCGTTGGCGTCGAGATCGTCCATCAGCTCGCGCGTCGCTACCGTGATAGAGTTCGCGAGATCCTTCATATCCGTTTTGATGCGCGTGCCCGCTAATGTACTCGTGGCACGGTATCCCACATCGTCCGAGGCCTCAACCGTGAACGGGGAAAGAGTGAATACATCGCCGTCTTCCGCTTCATCACTCTGGGCGACTAGGGGAAACGCAGGCAACGAAGCTAAGGCTGCCAGAAGGACGCCTTTCGCAAAGGCAGTGGGTTTCACATCAGAAAAATGCGAATTCATATTTCGGTTTGTTTGATTATTTTAAGGGCTGCGACCTCGGTAAGCGGCGCTTTCCGCGATCGGAATTCGTTACGCGACTTCAATGAAGTCGGAGTTGTGTAGCGTTGGGTTAAGGGCGCCTTTCGGCGAAGAAAACGAGCGTCGCAGAGACACCACGTTGTAAAGAATGACGGGAATTTGGCAACGGCGCGCCTATTTGTCAATTTATTTTCATTTTTATTAAACTGTTTTATTTTGGAGATACGATTAAGATTCGTAGGTCGTTTAAAGCGCGCTGATCGGCGACAAACGAAAGGCGTATCGATAAATCCCTTGCGACTTCAACTGATACTCTTCCAACGGCATAGCGCCCCAAGAGTCCGTACCTCCAAGTCCACTCTGACCATAGTCGACATTCAATACCGAATATCCACGCTCTGGCAAATCCTGCGGGTGATTCGCCAGCTGTATATCGTACTCGCTAGCCGGATACATTGAGAACTCGAAATTAGGGTCTCCCGACTTTTCGAAACGCAGCCCTCGCTTCCCCCTATCGAACAAACAAACCCAGCGCGTATCCATTCTGTTGCCGCTTTCTTGCGGATCAAGATAGTCGTGAAACAAATCCTCTACCGAACTCTCGAAGCGACCTACCCAGCAACCGCGTTTTCTGTCAGCATAGCTCTCTCCAGGTCCCCTCCCAAACCAAGCAACCTTTTCCAATCCCGCTCTCAATTTGAACCGCATTCCCACCCGCGGCAGCATGATGTTCCTCTCGTCTTCAAGCTTCAAATCCACATCCACCCCGCAACTGCCATCTCCAGCTATCGTGTAGACAATCTCGCCCAAGCTTCCTCCCACGGGAACGAATACCTTGAAGGCTATCCTCACCAAATTTCCCTTTTTCTTAACGACGGCCTCGCCAATAGCCCTACTCAACTCGCCTGCATGCCGCCAATCCGACGCGACTTGGTTCAGCTTCGCGCCCCGATCATTGTTGGTCAGGGGTCTCCAAAACGAGAAGCGAGTCGCCCCCTGCAAATGCTCAACGCCTTCAAAACGGATCGATGACAACATTCCATTTCGCCCATCAAATCGATAGGAAAAAACCCGCCCCTCCACAACAACATCGCCCGAATCCAAAATCTCGCTCTCCAGCTGAGACGCAAGGCCCTCGTCAATCGAATCGCTGCTTCGAGCAGAGCCCGCAGATTCGAGCTTAAACTGATCCCAAGCGACGCAACGAGATTCGCTGTCGTCGCTTTTCAAATACATTACTTTCAGGTAATACTCCTTGCCCGCGACCTTTTCTAGGCGAGACAAATCGAGCGTCACTTCCCGTTTCTCCTGAGGACCCAAATCAGGACAAGCCACGCGTTCCGACAAAATAGTCTCTCCATCCTCGCTCAATTCCCAGTATAGCTCCAGATCGCTCAAAGAGCTAAAGAAGCGCTCATTGAAAATCTCGATGACCGCCGTCGCGCTCGTTTCGCCATTCAAAGACGTCCACACATCCTGATAGTTCTTCACCACTTCCTGCATCTGTGGACTGAGTCGCAGATCCGGCATCACAATACCATCGAAGCAAAAGCTATTGCTGTTCGGATCATCGCCGAAGTCTCCGCCGCAAGCATACACCTCTCCCACGTCCCGTTCTTCGAAGCGTTGGCGAAAATCCAAGAAAACGAGACTTTGCCGATTCGGCTCTAGGAGAGCTGCCGCGAAATCTCCCTTCGCCGTCTCCCCTCTCAGCAAGGCAACCGAGCGAATGGCTCCTTTGAACTTTCCATCATTTGAAAAGTCTTTGTCGCTGAAAATATCTCCACTGCATCCAACGGAAAATGGTGTTTCCAATTCCTGGATACGCCCCGCATACCGGACCCGATCCTTTACCTCTCCATCCACATACAAGACGAGTTCCTCGCCCGTCCAACATCCCGCAATTTGATGCCAAGCATCTCGCCACCCCCCATCCGCTTTCCAAGTCGCCATACGAATCTCGCCGTCCCATAGGTAGAACTGCAGCTCATCCCCGGCGCCATCGAAAATCAAGCCGAACGTCCTGTCGCCTTTGCAGACAATAGGACTTCTACCCACATTGAGAGCAGGACGAATCTCCGCCAAGAGAGTGAACGCGCCCTTCGGAGATAATGCGTCGTTCGACTCCATCCACGCCCTGCCATCCCTTAGACCCTGCTCGTCGCAAAACTCGCCTAAAGCATGCGACACGCCCCCTCCAATTCCGGCGTTCGCCACCAGGGCAGTTCTCCCGCCGTCTTTCAGTATACCTTGGTCTTTCCAATCCCAGATGTATCCCCCTTGAAGGATACGCTCTCGGCGAAACAAGTCCCAGTACTCAGCCAAGTTCCCGCAACTATTTCCCATCGCGTGCTCATACTCGCACAGCACCGCCGGACGCTGCTGTGACGCAGGCAACTCTTTTTGGCGCGCCACATAAGCTTCCAACTTGTCCAAGGGCGTATACATCACGGAAAACATATCCGTATACGCTTCGTTGCTCGCGCGATCATAGTGTACCGGCCTCGAAGAATCACGCTTCTTTATCCATTCGGAACACTTTGCAAAGTTCTCGCCACATCCCGCTTCGTTTCCCATCGACCAGGTGATGACGCAGGCATGATTCTTATCGCGCTCCACCATATTGCGGACGCGATCCAAATGCGCTTCGAGCCACGCGGGATCGTTTGCCAGAGGATTCTCGACCCAGCCCATTCCGTGCGACTCGATGTTTGCCTCGTCGATCACATACAAACCGATCTCGTCGCAGATCTCGTAGAAAATCGCATCGTTCGGGTAATGCGAAGTCCGCACGGAATTAATGTTGCAACGCTTCATTAACTCCAACTCCTCGCGTATCACTTCCTTGGATACTGCATGACCCTTCACCGGATCGTGATCGTGGCGATTCACGCCTTTGAAAAGCGTCGCCTGGCCATTAATCAAAATCTGCCCATTCTTCACCTCGCAGTTCCGAAAGCCGATCTTCTGAGCGAAGCAGCTCTTCCCGCTCTCGCTCGAAAGCTCCAAGCTCAGCTCGTAAAGCGATGGCTTTTCTGCCGACCAAGCCGCAACTGACGCGATCGTCTCGAAGTCCAAAATTAACGACTCGCTCTCGCCGGAAGCGCACTGTCCTTCAAATGAAGACATCCCAAGCAAGCGTCCCTCCGCATCGCATACTCTCGCTTCTAAGGAAAAGGTCTCAAGACGCTCGCCGGAATTCGAAAGGTCGCACTCTACGGAAAGCGATCCATCCTCCAGCTGATCTCCCACGAGCGAGGCGCGCGCAAAAAAATCCCTTAGCTCCAAATCCTGCGGCGACCACAGATACGCATCCCTGAAAATTCCCGACATCCTCCACATGTCTTGGTCTTCCAAATACGAACCATCGCAAAACTGGAAAACCTGAACCGCCAGCAAGTTGTCGCCATCCTTTAAATACGGACCAATATCGAACTCCGCGGGGGTCCGCGAATCCTGCGAGTACCCGACCCAACTGCCGTTAACCCAAAGATTGAATGAGCTGTCTACTCCATCAAAAACGATCCGCGCCCCTCTTCCCCTCCAATGCGCAGGCGTCTTGAACCATCTGCGATACAGCCCCGTCGGATTTCTCTGCGTCTCGGGATAGGTGGTAAAGTGCTCAGGCGGAGTGAGCGTCACCTTCGGCGGTTCCGCGCGAAAAGGATATATCATGTTCGCGTAAATCGGCTTGGAGAATCCCTCCATCTGCCAATTCGAAGGTACAGCGATATGGCGCCAATCCCCCGCATCAAAACTCGGTTCGAAAAAACCGTCTGGACACTCGCGTGGATTTCCCAGCCAAAGAAACGACCATTCGCCATTAAGAGAGGCCATCCAAGGCGAATCCATCCGATCACCGCCACGAGCTGCATTCACAGAATCAAAAGGCGTCTTCACGCAACGAGCAGGCCGCTTATTCTTTCGAAAGACCGACGGGTCCTCAATCCACGCAAGTCTTTCACTCTCAATAGTTTCAATAGTAGACATGGGGAAAACTGATTACTGGAAAACAATAAGCGCAGGCGACCATATGGCGTCGCAGCGCTTCGCCGGGCAAAACCGAACGATAGCCCCATACCTCTTTGCTGGATCTTTGATTTGCAAGCAAAATTGTTCTTTTCTATTTTTTATAAAACTGTTTTATTGATATTGAACACCATTGACTAGTCGGTCGGACCGATACTTTTTACCTTCTAAGACCGATTCCCCATCCTATCGACCTTATGGCCTCTCCCAAAAGCAAACGCTCTACCATATACGACCTGGCTCGTATCGCGAACGTATCTCCGGGCACCGTTAGTCGCGTCCTCAATAACAAAGACAAAGTTAAAGCCGCTACGCGCGAGCGAGTTCTCAAAGCTGCCCAGCAGCTCGACCTGAAACCTCAAGCTTCCGTAAGGGCCAAGCAAATCGCGCTCGTCATGGAACCCCGTTTCGAGAACCGCTTTCGCGGCTACTCCGCCATCCTTCTAGCTCATCTTTCTTTCGCGCTCACCAGCCGAAAGTACGGTCTCTTCATACCCGAGAATCCAGTAGAAGAGCTTAAAGACTACTTTCTCGACGGGATCATCGCGATCTCATTCGAAAAGGAAATCAAAGAACTTCTTGCCAACCTGGAGAAGCGGACGCCCGTCGTCTACCTTGACAACTTCGAAAAACGCAAGGGTATCTACACCGTTCGCTCTGATCACTACGAAGCAGGACGCATTGCCGCCAAGCACCTTATCGAGAAAGGCAAAACCAAGCTCGCCTATCTAGCGAGCAACACCTTAGCCAATCAAATCCGAGCTCAAGGCTTCGCCGACGCGATCGAAGAAACCGGCATTAAACGCGATCCAAGGCTGAGCGCTCTCGAATCCAAAGACTCGACCTCGCCCACTGTAATATCGCGACTGATACGCAACGGGGCCGACAGCATATTTGCCCCCGGCACCAGCCACGAAGTTCTAAGAGTGGTACACAATATAGAATACGTCATGGGCTTAAAAGTGCCCGAGGACATCTCCGTTATAGGAGGCGAAAACATGGGCATCACCGAATTCATCAAT
>JBCCZW010000214.1:0-7127 GCA_039186805.1 Verrucomicrobiota bacterium | reverse complement strand
TCAATGTCGTGCCGCGAGCGATCATCCTTCCTCTCCAACACGATTGCTTCGTCGCCTTCGATACAGAACTCCTTCGGGTCGCGGCTATCTGGATCGGCCAATACCCGACCCTCAAAGGGCTCGCGCCCATGTCTTACGGAACCCCTCTCAATAAAGCGGGAGGCGGCATCGGCAACCTAGCAAAGCCGCAAGGCCATATTTTCTATCGATCTCAAGTCGCTCCTGGCTTGAGGGCGACTCGGAGCGGAAAAGAAACCGACCCAAGAACGGCATTCAACGATCCGAACGAACCGGGAAAAGGCCCGCTTGCGAGCGCGAGGTATATCGGAACGAAAATAAATAGAGAAGGCCCCGTACTCCGCTGGATCCACAATGAGGTTACCTGCGAAGACACTTTTTCCGCATCTCTCGCTGGGGACGAGATTGTGATCCATCGCTCGATGTCGGCTTCCGATTCCGAATACGTTAACAAAGTCATCTACAAATCCGACGGTACCGTCCAATTCGAAGACCCAACTCAGAAGTCTGATGAAATCCAAGCCTCGGAAGCCATATGGCCCGCCACCGCAATCTCAGCTATCACCTCCGGCAACCCTCAAGGCATCTACGCCGTAGACGAAATAGAAATACCCTACCCAAATCCATGGAAACGCCGTATCCGTCCTGTGGATATACAATTCACGGAGGACGGCACAGCCTATCTACTCACTTTCGACGGCGATGTTTACACGCTCTCCGGCATCAGCTCCCCCGCCAACCAAATCGAATGGCGACGCATCGCAGCCGGCTTCAACGAGCCGATGAGTCTCCGCTTCCAAGGCGACAAACTATTCGTATTCAGCCGCCTCGGCATTACCCAACTCGTCGACCGCAACGGAGATGGCGAAACTGATTTCTACAAACTCTTCTCCAACGACTTCGTGCAAAGCCCAGGCAGTCGCGATTTTCCGTCCAGCCTCATCGACCTCCCAGAGGGGGGATTCCTAATCGCAAAAGGCGGCCAGCAATCCGATACCTTCAATCCGCATAGCGGAAGAATCCTCAAGATTTCCCCCCAAGGAAAAAGAACTGGAATCTACGCCTCGGGCTTCCGCAACGCCTTCATTGAGCGCGACCCGGCAACCGGGCTCATCACTTCAAGCGATCAGCAAGGACAGTGGATACCTAGCACTCCCTTCCATATCGTCGAAGAAGGGAAATTCTACGGGCATGAAAAGTCTCGCCCCACGCCAGAAACCCAAATCGCTGAACCCAAACTTTGGATACCCCACCGAGCGGCCCAATCTGGTATGGGTCAAATAATGGGATTCGACGATCGCTTCCCCACCCTCCAAGGCGCCGCCCTCTACCTCGACTACCAAAAGCCCAGCGTCCTCCGCATCTCCCTGCCCACACCCGAGGCTCCCCATCCCGCCGCATCCCCGCTCCCGATAGAATTCCAAACGCCTGCGCTCAAAGGCTCCATCAACCCCCAAGACGGATTTCCCTATTTCGTCGGGTTCCAGATTTGGGGAACCATTTCCAATCAGCTAGAGGGGATATCCCGCATTCGCTACCTCGGTGGCCATGATCACGTTCCAAGACAGGCAATCGCTTACGAAGAAGGCATCCTCCTCCAGTTTGAGTCTCCCATCGATACGAAAACCGCATTAGATCCCAACAACTACCAACTCAGCTCCTGGAACTACCGCCGCACCCCCAGCTACGGATCCCCGCAGTTCAACGACCAGGGAGATGCAGGCGTCGACGCTCGCCTCATCCACACGCCATTCGTATCTCAGGACAACAAATCGGTCTTTCTCGCAATCGCCAATCTCAGTCCGGCGATGCAATACGAAGTTCAATCGAACGTATTCGGAAATTGGACTCAAACCTACCTGACATCGCGCGAATTCCCCAAAATCGATCTCGCCGCTCGCGGATTCAACGCAATCGATTTCTCGTCGCTCTTCGCATCCAAGCCAGCCCCTCGTGAAACGATCATCAAATCTACCATCATATCCGCAATGCACGGAGAAGAGCTCTACACGAAATACGGATGCATCAGCTGTCACTCGATCGATGGATCGACCGAAGGTAAAGCCGGTCCAACCTGGAAAGGTCTCTACAAATCAAGACAGGAATTGACAGACGGACAAAGGAAAAGGGTGACGGAAGATTATCTCATCGAAGCCATTCTCGAACCCGAAGCTGCAAAGCCAATCGCCTACGCCAGCACCGATGCCGGCATGCCCTCCTACAAAGGCATTTTGTCCGACTCCGAACTGCAATCCCTCATCCTCTATATAAAATCGTTGGGCCTAACGCCCTAGTCGAACCACTCGTCTTCCGGATCGAACACCGGTACCGGAATATTCACGATTTTCATCTTTCCCACCGCTCGATGGCGACAGCCCGGCTTTATTAAAATCGTCGACATCGGCTCCACCGGATGTCGCTCCCCATCCAATTCCATATAGCACTCGCCCTCAGCTTCTAAGATCAGGTAGATTTCAGTCAGCTTTTTATGATAGTGCACCTTGGCGTCTTCCTGGATGTCCACCAGATGGATCGAAGCCACTTGATTATCAGGCTCGACAAACGCGCGACGCGTAAAGCCGCAGGGGCACTTCACCGCTTCAATTTCATTCAAATGGGAAATTTTGAAGTTCTTTTCCATACCGGAACGCAAGAAAGCAAATCCCCATGGATAAACCAATCAAAACCGCTACATCACTTCGCAATTCGGCAGGCGAGCTCTGAGCTGCTCAAGTAATGCGTCCGTATGCAATTCCGTCTGAAACAAATACAGCTTCTTTAATTGAGTCAGCTTTGCCAAGTCCTCGAGACGATTCTCTCCCACGTCCGTCCCATACAAGTTCAAGACTTCAAGATTCTCGAGCGTCGCCAATTTATCAATACCGTCGCCCGAAAGACTCGTCTTACTCAAATTAAGCGTCCGAAGGTTTTCAAACTTCGACAAGGAATCGAAAGCCCCGTCATCTAATAGGGTACCGCTCAAATCTGCCTTCACAAAATGCGCCGCGTAGGGCACCAACGAGTTCAGAGCTTCATTCTCAAAAGACTTCGAAATCGAGTGAGCGTGTAGAAAGAACTCCGTCGAATCGGGTCCGCTCGGCTCGATCACCAATCCCGTTTCAGCCTTCAGCGCGCTCAGGTCTGCATACAACTCTTCGCGTTCCTTCTGCAGACGCTCGAGATCTTCCGCGCTCAACATCTGAGAAAACACCGTCGCGATATAACGCTCCACTTCCGAAGGCGGGCCGGATATTTCCCCAACCTTCGCATCCTTCGGGGCGCCATTCTCAATCCACCAAGCCACCAAGGCGACCTCCGCCTCGCTCAACGGTGGCTTTTCATCGGGCGGCATAAACTCCTCGTCATCCCGAGGCAACGTGATCCGGAAGTAGAATTCACTCTCATCCAGGTCTCCAGGAACGATTGCCGGCCCGATCTCTCCGCCGGCCAAATGCCCTTCGTAAGTTTCCAGGTTCAGTTCACCTTTAAGCTTGTCGGGATTATGGCAGGACAGGCAATTCTGCTCTACCATAGGTTGTATGACATGCTCGAATACACGCAATTCATCCGCCGAAGCGATAAGTTCCTTTTCCTCGACCGCCAATCCGAAAAACGGACGCATCCCATTAGGCATGTACTTCGTGAGATAATCCCGCCCATGAGTAATCGAGCCACCATCATGGCTGGCCACGCCCAGCAAGCAAATGGCCACCACCATCGTAGCTCCATACCCGACACGAGCTCCCTTCGTCCAATCAAACTGCTTCAGAAACCCCAAGACCACGCACGCGAGAGCGAGGAAGATTCCATTACGCATGTGATCTCTCACCAGCTCCTCATTTGAGCCCTCCCCATAAGCTAGCATCACGCCCGTCGCGACCGCTAAGGGCGCGCTCAGCACGGTGAGATTTAAAACAAAATGGGTCGCTTCCTTCAGTTCCGGCTTAATCCGAGATAAAACCAGCGCCTCCATCAGCGCCAACAAGATGAGTAAAGCCACCGGCAAGTGCAGCACCACCGGATGAAAGCGTCCCCAAAACTTCCATACGTCGCCCTGCGGCTCCGATCCAATCGGATCGAAGGCGAGTATTGCCAACAAAAAGAGTCCACAGACTGAATACAGTCCGATTGAAAAAACAGAGATGTTTTTCGACATTGCGCTTAACTGATTAGGCTCTTGACCACATGGGCTTCCTCGACGCCCGTCAGCCTCAAATCCAAACCTTGATGCTTGAAGTCAAGTCGCTTGTGATCGATACCGAAACGATTCAAAATCGTCGCATTCAAATCGCGGATATGAACCGGGTCGCGCGTGATATTATAGGAAAAATCATCCGTTTCTCCATAGACTTGACCGCCCTTTACGCCCGCGCCGGTCATCCACATGGTAAAGCAGCGCGGATGGTGATCACGCCCATAATTCTTCTGGGTCAACTCGCCTTGACAGTAGATCGTCCTCCCGAACTCACCGCCCCAAACGACCAAGGTGTCGTCGAGCATCCCTCGCTGCTTAAGGTCCGTCACCAATGCATAGCAGGCCTGATCGACGTCTTTACACTGATTCGGCAAGTCCTTGGGGAGGGTCGCATGCTGGTCCCAACCGCGATGGAAGATTTGAGAAAAACGAACGCCCTTCTCCGCCAATCGACGCGACATCAAGCAATTGTAGGCAAAGGTTCCCGGCACTCTCGAATCTGGACCATACAGGTCGAATATATAATCAGGTTCATCGGATAGATCAGTTAACTCCGGCACAGAAGTCTGCATCCGAAATGCCATCTCATACTGCGCGATGCGGGCATGGGTCTCGGGGTCTCCAAATTCGTGATACAAGTCTTCGTTAATCGCGTTCACTCCATCCAACATCTGACGGCGAATGTCCCGCGATACGCCTTTCGGATCAGACAAGTACAAAACCGGATCGCCATCCGATCGTAAAGCCACACCTTGGTGTTCGGAAGGAAGCGGTCCCGCTCCCCACAGACGCGAAAAGAGCGCCTGAGCTTCCTTCCGCCCAGTCCAAGATGAGTTCAGTACGACAAACGCCGGTAAATTGTCATTCAAGCTCCCCAGCCCGTAACTCAGCCAAGCTCCCAAACTCGGACGACCTGGAATCTGATTTCCCGTCTGGATATAGGTAATCGCTGGATCATGATTAATTGCCTCGGTCCACATCGATTTGATGATAGCGATGTCGTCCACAATCTTCGTAGTGTGCGGCAACAACTCGCTGACCCAGGCTCCAGACTCTCCGTACTGCTTGAAATCATAGATTGTCGGAGCGATGGGAAAGCGATCCTGCCCAGACGTCATGGTGGTCAGGCGTTGCCCATCCCTCACTGTCTCAGGCAAATCCGTATCAAACAACTCCTTCATCTTCGGCTTATAGTCGAACATGTCCATCTGAGACGGAGCCCCCGACATAAACAGATAAATGCCTCGCTTTGCTTTGGCAGGAAAGTGAGTCGTGCCCAAAGCGCCATTCGCCAGACTTCCGAAAGATGAACTGACCGCCGACGAACCGAAGCTTCTTGCGCCCAAACTCGACAACGCCGCTAATCCGATCCCCTTGGCCATTTTGCCGAAGAACTGACGACGCGTCTCAAGATTTACGTATTGATCTAGTGGATTCATTTGGGATATCGGGACTTAAATTAATTCTTATTGAGGAAACTGTCCAAGTTCATGATTTGACTCGCCACCATCGTCAGCGAGGCAAGGTAAACAGGATCCGCGGTTTCCATGGGCTTGCTGTAACCTACCTTTATCAGCTCTTTGGCGTCACTAGGATTCCCTTCAAAGCTGTCTTCGAAACGCTCGAAAGAATCCCCCAACGCGTCTTGATGCATCCGCGGCGCTTCTGAACCGAACGCCAATCGATACATGTACTGTATCTGCTCTTCCGCGGAATTGCCCGCCTCTCTCAACGCCCGTTGAGCCAACAATCGGGAAGCTTCCACATACTGCGGGTCATTCATCAAGGTCAAGGCCTGCAGGGGCGTATTCGTTCTTTCGCGACGCACCGAGCAATTTTCGCGAGAAGGCGCATCGAACATCACCATATTCGGCGGCGGCGCCGTGCGCTTCCAAAAAGTGTATAAGCTTCTTCGGTACAGCTCCTCTCCTTCGCCTTCATAATAAAAGCGGGTATTGCTTCCGGAGTAAGCAACAGCGTCCCAAATGCCCTTCGGTTGATAAGGCTTCACGGGCGGGCCTCCTATCGTCGATTCTAAAGCTCCGCTAACGAACAACGCCTGGTCTCTCAAGGCCTCTCCGTCCAATCGATAGCGAGCCCCGCGGGCCAAGTAACGATTCTCCGGATCGATCTCATACTCCTTTTTCTCAATTCTCGAATTCTGCTTGTACGTAGCGGACATCACAATCTGCTTAATCAAGCGTTTCAAATCCCAGCCATTCTCTCGAAAATCGACCGCTAGCCAATCAAGCAATTCAGGATGTGTGGGATTCTCACCCATAATGCCGAAGTCCTCCGTGGTCTTGACCAAGCCAATACCGAAAAGATTCTGCCAAACGCGATTCACCGTCACGCGAGCGGTTAAGGGATTTTCGTCGCTCACCAACCAACGGGCAAGGCTCATACGATCCCTCGGCTCGTCGTCCCCAAGTTTTCCCAAAGCCGATGGCAAATCCGGATAAACCTTCTCACCCGGCTTATCATATTCCCCGCGGTCTAGGATATGGGCGAAGGCCTCACCTTCCTTTTCCCGCATTACCAAAGACACGACGCCTGTCTCATAGGCGATGTGGTATCTATTAGCGTATTCGTCGCGAACATACATCAGCTCTCGCAACTCGTCATCGACCATTTCGAGGTAAAATTGTTTTAGGGTGTTCTTCTCTTTGTTTCCTCGATCCTCGACTTTTTTCGACCAGGCATCCCTGAGGTTATCTCCCTGCGAGTAGTGACGAAATACATACAAGGGGACTGTCCTATCGAAATAGGCAATGCGATTGGCCGCCCATTTCTCTCCCTCTTCCATAGGGACCACGCCCACCTTGAGTGGCGCCTCATTCCCGAAGTCTCCCTGGAGATTATCGATCACAAGATCCTTATCGATCGGCATACGCACCTCAGAGCGCCAGCTCAC
>JBCCZW010000213.1:0-7131 GCA_039186805.1 Verrucomicrobiota bacterium | reverse complement strand
GCTTTGAAGCCGTTGCGCATTGGGGGGAAGAGTTTGATTATTCGGCACAATGCTTTGCTGAAGCAGTTGGCGGAGCAGTTGCCGTTCGACCCGACGACGTCTTGGGAGGATTTGCCAGACGAGACGCGGCGGGAGATTTTATATGGGACAGGTGAGGAGCGCTTGTTCGAGTTTAAGTTGACTCGGGGGCGGCGGAAGAAGGCGATCGAGCCAATGCCGTTTGGGGGAATCATTCCTTTGCTGGACAAGGCGAGTCGAGAGACGAAGAGCGAGGGTTATCGGGCCCGGTTGATGATGTACCAGGCGGATCAGGAATGTCGGAGCTGCGGAGGGCATCGCTTCAGTCCGCGGAGCGCGAATGTGTTTGTGGAGGGGAAGAGTTTGCCGGAGTTCTTAGGGATGGATGTAGCGAGCGGGTTGGAGTTTATACGCAGTCTTGAAAAAGCGGATACGAAGGTTTCGACTTACGGGGAAGTGATTGAGGGGATTGAACAGCGGCTTTTCTTTTTGAAGGAAGTGGGGTTGGATTACATGACTTTGGATCGGGCGTATGGCACATTGAGCGGGGGAGAGGCCCAGCGGGTGCGGTTGGCGACTCAGGTGGGAATGAGTTTAGTCGGCGTAGTGTATGTCTTGGATGAGCCTAGCATTGGGCTGCATTCGAAGGACAATGTGAAGTTGATTGAGACGATGAAGGGGCTGCGCGATGCAGGGAATTCGGTGGTAGTGGTGGAACATGACGAGGAGACCATGCGGGCGGCGGATCACTTGATTGAGATCGGGCCGGGGGCGGGCGCGAATGGGGGGCGAGTTTTGTTTGAGGGCTTGCCTGAGGATTGCGGAAAGGTGGGTAAGAATGGAGAGGGTGAGGGTTTTGAGACGGGCGCTTATTTGTCGGGCAAAAAGAAGCTGGATAAGAAGGCGAAGACTTTGGAACCGCGGGATGAGTGGCTGGAGATTAAGGAGGCGAGTATGCACAACCTTCGGGGCGTGGATGCCAAGTTTCCCGTGGGCTTGTTGACCTGCGTGACAGGGGTGAGCGGTTCGGGGAAATCGACCTTGGTGAATGGAATTTTGGCGAAGGCAGCGGCGAGAAAGCTCAATCGTTCGAAGGATATTCCGGGACCGCACGGCGGTATCCAAGGTTTGGATCATTTCGAGCGAGTGGTGCGGGTGAGTCAGGATCCAATTGGCCAGAGCCCACGGTCGAATCCGGCGACGTATACGAAGCTGTTCGATGTATTGCGGGATCTGTATGCGAAGACGTCTTTGGCTAAGATTCGTGGATACAAGGCGAGTCGCTTTAGCTTTAATATTCAAGGGGGACGTTGCGAGAAGTGTAAGGGCGAGGGGGCGATTAAGCTGGATATGCTGTTTATGAGCGATGCCTATGTGGATTGCCCAAGTTGCCATGGGACTCGGTATAATCGTGAGACGCTAGAGGCTCGGTTTGGGGGGAAGAACATTGCGGAGGCTTTGGATATGTCGGTGAATGAAGCTCAGGCGCATTTTAAGAATGTACCGCGTGTAATGGATAAACTGAATACGCTGGATGCGGTAGGGCTGGGGTATTTGAAGTTGGGGCAGGCGGCGAATACGCTGAGTGGGGGCGAGGCTCAGCGTTTGAAGCTGTCGCTGGAGTTGTCGAAGCGGAGTACTGATCGGACTTTGTATGTCTTGGATGAGCCAACGACGGGCTTGCATTGGTCGGATGTGCAAAAGCTAATGGATCTGCTCTTTAAACTGAGGGATCAGGGGAGTACGGTAGTGGTGATCGAGCACCATACGGATTTCATTGGTCTGGCGGATTGGGTGATTGATCTAGGTCCGGGTGGGGGTACGCGTGGAGGGGAGATTGTGTATGCGGGGGATGTGGCTGGGTTGAGGCGTAGTCGAAAATCGGAGACGGGAGTGGCGTTGAGGAAGTAGCTTCTGTAGAAGGGATCAGGCGAGGCCTCGGTGGATAGGTTTTTTTGTCCGCAGATTGACGCAGATCTTTATTTTGGGCTCTGGAGGCTTAATCTTTCTGGCTGTTTGAGATTGGGAGAAACTTGCGCCGGCGATGCTGCTGTTTGTTTTAGCGGCATCGCCGGCGTTTGAGCGTGAAGTTAAAGTGACTTAGCTTTGGCTTTCGTTTTGTTCCCAGGGGGAGGGGACGATCCGGTAGCCGTTGGGGGTCTTTCGGAATAGGATATTGTGGGATTCGAAGTATTCTATATCTTGATACTATACTGAGACTGTATCGACTGGGAGTTCGGGAGCGATGGCGTCGTAGGGCGTTTCGACCCAGACGAGGCCTTTGGAGGTCTTGCGGAAGAATTGGCCGTTTTTGAATTGGAGCTCGTCATCACCTCGCCAAACTAAAGTGTATTCGTTGTTTGAGGACACTTCTTCTATGGCTGCTGTTTCAGCTACGGATGCTTTCGCTACTACTGTCTTTGGGCTCGAGTTCAGGTGGACGACGACATAGCCTTTACGGCCGCTTTGGTAGTAGACGTCTCCATAGCGATAGTAGGTGCGTCCCTTGACGACTACTTTGGTGTAACCACGGGGGAGGGTGCGGATGATGGCTCCGCGGGGAGCTTTGGCGACGATGTAGCGGTTGCCGACTTTTCGGTAGTAGCGGCCGTCGTGGAAGTGATAGCGGGCATCGCCGACGCGGATGGAAATGGCTCCTTTGGGGAGTCGGATTCCGATGTCGGCTCCTATTCTTACCTCCGCTTTGGCGGAGGCTTGGGGGATGGCGACTGGAGATAGGGCCGCGCCCACGATGGCGATTGCGATAATGGTTTTTGAAATTAGTTTTTTCATAGCTGTTTTCTAATGCTTACGTTGGGAGAACGCTGGATGGATGGGTGAGTTTCATTACGTTTTTGTAATGGAACTTGGACGATTTTCGGCGGAATTATAGATCGGGATTTTGTAATTGGATGTGGAAGGGGTCATCGGGCTTACTCCCGATGTTGCTTTCAAGTGGACCTGCTAGAACGCGTCCGGAGGCCGCGTTCCACCTTTTGGTTGCTTTGATTGAGGGGCTGGGTATTGGTGGCGGAATGGCTCAGGTTGCATCGGAGGATTTGTTTGATTCGGTTGAGGACGCGATTGCGGATATTGCTGCGGGCAAGATTGTGATCGTGACGGATGATGAGGATCGTGAGAATGAGGGGGACCTTGTATTTGCGGCGGATAAGGCGACGCCTGAGCTGGTCAATATGATGATTCAGCATGCTCGCGGGCTGATTTGCGTGCCTTGCACGGGAGAGCATCTACAGCGTCTGGGGATTGGCGCGATGGTGCAGGAAAATCGAGAGTCTCACAAAACGGATTTCACGGTCTCGGTGGACGCGAAAGAGGGAATCACTACTGGCATTTCGGCCTATGATCGCTTTAAGACAGTAGAGTTGTTGGCGAATCCGGATACGCGACCGGATGAGTTCGTGCAGCCGGGGCATATCTTTCCGTTGAAGGCGCGGGATGGGGGTGTTTTGGAGCGCGCGGGCCACACGGAGGCTGCGGTGGATTTGGCGTCTCTGGCGGGTTGTTTTCCGTGCGGAGTGATTTGCGAAGTGCTAAATGACGATGGGACGATGGCGCGGTTGCCTGAGCTTTATGAGTTCAAGAATAGGCATGGCCTGAAGATGATTTCGATCGCGTCGCTGATCGAGTATCGACGGAAGAGCGAGGATCTGGTGGAGCTGGTGAAGGAGGAGCCTTTTGTTTCGGAGTTTGGCGAATTTACGTTGAAGGTTTTCAAGAGCAAGTTGGAGGATCGTTCGCATGTCGCTTTGGTGAAGGGGGAAATTGATGGAGAGCCGACTTTGGTCCGGATTCAGGCTGAGAATGTTTTGTCGGATGTCTTTTCTGATAAGGGCTCTGACAATATCAAGGGGTCGATGAAGCGGATCGCGGAAGCGGGGAAGGGCGCTGTGGTTTATTTGACGCGCCCGCATGGTGGGATTGAGGGGATGCATTGTCCGAAGTCGGCGGATGGTCAGGAGATTTTGAGGGAATATGGGATTGGGGCTCAGGTGCTGTCGGATTTGGGACTGAAGAAGATTCGGTTGTTGAGTAACTCATCGCGCAACGTGGTGGCCCTGGAAGGGCATGGGCTGGAGATTGTGGAGACGGTGGGTATTTGAGATGGTGAATCTGGAATGTTGAATTGAGCGCTCGTTGGGGGACTAGTTGGGGTTTGGCGGTCTCGCCTGGAGCGAGTTGCGGTCGGCGGCAGGATGTCGCGGCTCCTTCGGAGTAGGCTGTGTTGAGTCGGACTTCCGCCTTCGCTTTTATCGAACGAAGGGAGCAATGGCGTGACATCAAAGTCCGACCTCCTCTCTATTGACTCAGTTTTGCTGTATTTTGGGGTTTACAGGGGATTTTTTTGTCGCAGCTTGCAGGTCCGTCTCGGATTTTGAGTAAACAGTCGTTCTTTCAGTATGAGTCAGCTATCTCCTAAGCCTTTGGTCGTCGATGGGTCCGCGTTTTCTTTCGGGATTGTGGCGGCGCGGTATAATGAAGTCTACGTGAATGGGCTGCTTGAGGACGTGTTGGCTGGCCTGAGAGCGGCGGGAGCTGCGGAGGATTCGATCGTTATTGAAAGGGTGCCCGGAAGCAATGAGCTGCCGGTGGCGGCTAAGTGGATGGTAGAAACGGGCAAGTTCGATGCGATCATTGCTTTGGGGACTGTTATCAAGGGCGGCACTCAGCATGATAAGATGGTGGCGGACGGTTCGAACTATGGTCTGCATCGTTTGGCGTTGGACAGTGGTGTGTGCGTGGTGAATGGAGTGATCGCCGGCAATGACGAAGCTCAGGTGGAGGAGCGTTGTACGGGCGATATGAGGAAGGGACCTTCTTTCGCTCAGTGCGCATTGGAGATGGCGGATATGCGTCGCGCGTATGCAGGAGGACAAGCGTAACCGGATTTTGGGTACGGTTGTTTAGAATTATTATGTCGGAAGGTAAAAAATCTCAACGTCGCGAATGCCGGACTGCTTGTATGCAGTTTTTGTATGCGCGTTCGATTAACGAGGACGAGGATTTCGCTCTGGCTCTGGAAACCTTCATCGAGGGCTTGGATGAGGAACGCGATTATTATGCCTTTGCCGAGGAGCTGATCACTGGAGCGTATGAGAATCAGGATGAGATTGATGGCAAGATCAAGGAGTTGGCTCGCAATTGGGAGTTCGATCGGATCGCGCGGATCGATTTAGCGATTTTGAGGATGGCGATTTATGAGTTGCTGTATCGAAAGGACATTCCTCCGGTGGTGACGATTAACGAGGCTATCGATTTGAGTAAGAATTTTTCGTCGGCGGAATCGCGACGGTTTATCAATGGCATTCTGGATAAGCTTAAGGGTCAGTTGGCGAGGCCAGCGCGGACGGCGAGCGAGGATTAGGGCAGCGGTCGGAGGTCTGAAGTCGGAGATCAGAATGCTGTTTTGATTTTGGTCTAAGAAGGACGCTGAGGACGCGAAGGATTTGGGTTGTTTCGGGTTTTGAGTTGGGGTGAAGGATTAAAATTAGGAAGTTGAAGGGGGTTTTTGAATGTTATCGATATTTAAGAAGTTTAAGGACGGGTTAGCGAAATCGGCTAAGTCCATTGCGGAGAAGACGGGAGGAATTTTTCGTAGTCAAAAGTTGGATGCGTCTTCGATTGAAGAGTTGGAGGAGGCGTTGTTTGGGGCGGATTTTGGATACGAAACGACAGAAGAGATTGTTGAGGAGACTCAGGCGGCATATAAGAAGGATAGGGAACTGAAGGGTAAGGATGTCGCTGCTATTGGAGGGAAAGTGATGCGTCGCGTGCTTGAGGGTTCGGAGGGCGAGATCGAGTATGTGGAGGGGAGTCCGACAATCATTTGCTTGATTGGAGTGAACGGGTCGGGAAAGACGACGACGACGGCTAAGTTGGGCAGTCAGATGAAGGCGGATGGCCGCAATGTCTTGGTGGCGGCCTGCGATACGTTTCGCGCGGCGGCGATCGAGCAGTTAAGGGAGTGGTCGAATCGTTTGGATCTAGAGATTGTGGCGGGACAGCATGGGGCGGATGCGGCGGCGGTGGCGTTTGATGCCTACCAGGCGGCGAAGTCGAGGGGAAATGATACATTGATTATCGATACCGCGGGGCGTCTGCACACGAAGAGCAATTTGATGGATGAATTGGCGAAGATTCGTCGGGTGCTGCAGAAGCATGATGAGAATGCGCCGCACTACAGCTTGTTGGTGGTGGATGGGAGCTTGGGGACGAATTCAATTGAGCAGGCCCGGGTGTTTCACGAAAAGTTCGGACTCGATGGCTTGGTGGTGACTAAGCTGGATGGGACGAGCCGCGGGGGCGCTTTGGTGGGGATTTATCGCGAGCTGAAATTGCCGATTTTCTTTTTGGGATTTGGGGAGCGCGCGGAGGATTTGCAGGCGTATCGAGTGGATAACTACGTGGATGCTATTTTTGGGAGCGAGGAAGTGGGGGAGGAGTGAGTGGTAAGTAGTGAGTCGTGAATGGAGCGAGGTATTGGGGATGATGGGCTGTGTTGGGTTCGGGTAGACTACTCAAGACCTGGTGCCATCTGTCATCTGACCTGTGGTCGCAGGGTATGGCCGGTTAGGTAGTTGGTTTGGATGAGGTGGGTGATGCGGACGGCAGGGAGGCCCCGGTTGTTGTTTTGGATCTGCATGCTGAGCAAGTTGGCCGCGACTTGGCCGGCTTCGCGGATGCAGAGGGATATGCCGCTGGTATGCATGTGGCTGGGAAGACTGGGACGGTGGCCGATGCCGCTGCGGAGGCTAAGAAAACTGATATCCTCAGGTACTGCCGCGCCAGTTTGCATGAGCATCTCGCATACTGAGTCGCTGTCGCCGATCACGACTTGGGGAGAGTAGGCAGCGATCCAATCATTGAGATCGCTGATCGTTTGCTGGCGTTTGGAATCTGGGCAGTAGACGAACTTGGGTATGGGAGCTACGGAGGCGTCGAGTTCTTGTTGGAATCCGGCGGCGCCTAGATTATGGATGTAATCGAAAGATTTGAGGTTCTTACAGAGAACGACTCCGACGCGGGTGGCTCCTGTTTGGCGAGCTTTTTCCCAGAGGAGTTGCAGGTTGGCGCTTTGGTCGTGCTCGACTGCAT
>JBCCZW010000212.1:0-7133 GCA_039186805.1 Verrucomicrobiota bacterium | reverse complement strand
GGGATCGATGGACCCTTGGTTCGGCATCAGACCGGGGTCGAGCACCGACTTGACGCAGGTGATCGACGATCCGATCAAGCATCCGCCTCGAGAAGCTGAAGGGAAGGTGGAGCTCGAAAAGGGAAGAGCGAAATTCGAACTTCAGTACTTCCAATTCAAAGAAGGCATGGTGGCTGATCTGGAATACCGTTTACCCAGTGGGAAAAGATCTGAGATTCCGGATGCAGCGTTTTCCTTTGATGCCAAAACGAAGCGTGATCCTAAGCGCCGGAGCATCATGGAAACGGATTAAGTGGATTGAGGAGTTTGTTTTGAAGGGGCGAGTCCCTCGATTGTTGGGGGTGTGCAACGATTCCAAGAATGGAATTTGGATTTGAGGCGAGGGGGACGTAGGGTCGAAATTATGGAAAAGATTTCCGAGAATGCATCTCATACCCGTCGCCGCTTTGTGAAGAGCGCCGCGGTCGGGGCATCGGTTTTGGCAATGCCGCACTTTATTCGCGCCCAGGTGAGCGATCCGCCGATGAGCAAGTTGAACTTGGCGTGCGTTGGAGTCGGGGGAAAGGGGCGTGGCGACGTGAGAGATGCGGCTCGGTACGCGAATATCGTCGCGTTGTGCGATGTGGATTTGGCGGGTTCGGCATCTGAGTCGGTTGAGTTGCATCCTGAGGCGAAGCGATTTACGGACTTCCGACGGATGCTGGATGCGATGGGAGACAAGATTGATGGCGTTACGATCACCACGCCCGATCACTCTCATTATCCGATCGCGATGGCCGTGATGGAGAGGGGGATAAATGTATTTCTGCAAAAGCCGCTCGCGAATACGATTTGGGAGGCGCGTCAGTTGAATCTTATGGCGAAGAAGACCGGCGTTGTCAGTCAAATGGGGATACAAGGGCATACGTTCGAGGGCATTCGCTTGCTTCGGGAGTGGCTGGAGGCGGATGCGATCGGTCGGGTGAATGAGGTGCGGTATTGGACGAATCGTCCGATCTGGCCGCAAGGAATCGATGTTCAATGGAATGAGGCTCCGGTGCCGGAAGGCTTGAATTGGGGGGTCTGGAAGGGGAGCGTGACGCGAGAGCAAGCATACAGCCCAGATTTGCATCCGAAGAAGTGGCGGGCGTCATGGGATTATGGATGCGGAGCCCTGGGCGATATCGGCTGTCATTTGTTCGACCATGTGTTTTGGGCGTTGGATTTAGGGTACCCAGAGTCGGTTGAAGTGGAATCGACAACAGATTTCGATGATCGGATCGCTCCGAGTCATTCGATGATTCGCTATCGTTTTACTCAGGACCGTTTGGGCAAGAAGATCAAGCCGGTAGAGTTTCTATGGTCGGATGGCGGTCTGCGGCCTCAGGTTCCCGAGGAGTTGGACGGCGGTCGGACTTTGCAGCCCGAGTTTGGGCAATTGATTACGGGGACCAAGGGAGTGATTTATTCGCCGGGAGGCTACTGCGAAACGCTGCGCTTGATTCCCGAAGCTAAGATGAGGGCGTTTAAGCGGCCCGAAAAGCGTCTGCCGCGGGTTAAGGGCGGGCCGATCAAGGAGTGGATCGACGCGATCAAGGGCGGGCCGGAACCAGGGGCGAACTTCGAGTATGCAGCTCGCTTGACGGAGGTGGTGTTGCTGGGGAATTTGGCATTGCGTCTGGGTAAGCCCGTTCGATGGAATCCAAACGAGATGAAGGTCGAAGGGCAGCCGGAGGCAGATCGGATGATCAAGCGCGAGTACCGAGATGGTTGGTCTTTTCCGGAACTCGTTTAAATAGAAGGAAAGGGTATTTCGTCATGGCTTTCGGTTTGGATTTTCGCGGAAGAGCGGTTTGGTTTGCGATAGGGATCGTAGCGGTGGCGCTTGCCGTTGGATGTCAGTCTAAAGACGATCAAGATACGTCGCCGAATAGTGAATACGCGGGTCGAGGCGAATGGGTAGATATGCTGAAAGGGCGTAGCTTGGGCGACTTCAGGATTTTCGGGGGCGATTCCACGCAGATGTTTCGGTGGACCTTGGAAGAGGGCGTTCTTGCGCTGAGCGCTCGCGATCAAGAGGCGAAAGTGAAGAGCAAGGCGGACTTGGTTGTGACGAATGAGGCGTTTGGCGATTTCGAGATTACGCTTCAGTGGAAAGTGGGCGTAGGGGGAAATGGGGGCGTTTTCTACAGAGTGAAAGAGGGAGGATACACGCATCCTTGGCACACGGGCTTGGAATATCAGCTTCTGGACAATGAGAATCATAAAGAAGGAGAAATCCCGACTCATAAGGCGGGGGAGTTATATGACCTCTTTGGTTACGAAGGCGACGTTTCGAATCCTGCGATGACTTGGAATACTTCTCGCATCGTGGCGGTGGGGAAGCGTTTAGAGCACTGGTTGAATGGTAAAAAGGTCGTGGACGTCGCGATTGGATCGAACGCTTGGAAGACCGCGTATGATAAAAGCAAATACAAGGATTATGATGAGGTGGCGGCTTATCCGGATGGGCATATCGTTTTGCAGGATCACGGGGATCCGCTTTGGATAAGAGATTTGAGGATAAGGCGAATCGAATCAGAGTAGTTATTAGGGCATGGGAATTGGGTTGCGCTTTGGGGTTAGGATAGATCGCTGCGCTGACCGGATCGCTTTTGGCGTCGAAGATGGCAGCTGCGAGGATGGTTCCTGCGGTCGTGATGGTGGGCTTGGCTGACCCTCTCTCTTTGTTCGTGAAGCGGAGGAGCGGGCCGCTCCTCCCTACCTTTGTCGGGTTGGGTTAGGGGGCACGGAGGTTATCCCTCCCTTGAGTTTGGGCTTTTCTAGGTTCGGGACGGCGCCCGAACCCTACCTTTGTGACTTGTTTAGGTAGCGTTCGTCTTTGACGCGACTGACGGTCCAAATTCCGCAGGCTCCCGCCGCGAGGGCGAAGTAGAAGAGGACGCGGTAGTCTCCACTAAAGAAATACACAACCCAGCCACCGCCGTAGGTGACGATGAGGCGGCCTACAGCGTAGAAGATATTGATGGCCCCGGATACTTGTCCGATGAGATCGCGCGGAATGAATTCGGTGAAGAAGGGTTTGAAGGTAGTGCTCTTGATGGCGAAGCCGATACCGAATAGCAGGGCGATGAGGTAGATGTCGTTGATGTCTTTGGCGAAGAGGGCGACGATACAAGCGGCCATTTCGAAGGCGATGCCGACTATGATGGCGAATTGCTTGGGGATCTTCCTTTCAATCAGAATTCCGAGGGGGAGAGCGAGGGCGAGGGCGACGAGATTGTGGAGGAACCAGCGTTCGCCGAAGTCGGATTTGGTGCCGCCGAGGACGTTGGTGGCGTAGAGGACGACGAAGGTTTTGATCAGGTTGTCGAAGCTGGCGATCCAGAAATTGGTCATTGCCAGGCGGCGGAGCGGCGTCGAAGACCAAAGGTCCGATATGTAGCGTCGAAGGGTGAGTTTGGGGCGCGGCAGTTTTTCGACAGGCTTTTCCTGAAGGAAAAACGCGGGCAGCATCACGCATAGAATCTGGACGCCGGCGCCCATTTGGAAGAGGCGTTGATCTCCGTAGTTCTCAACGACGATGCCCATGCCGATGTAGAGGAGGACGATGGAGCCCAGTTGAACGGCGACCATGATGATGCCGTTGGCGACCATACGCCCTTCAGGCGGTACGAGATCGGCGATGAGAGGGTGGTCGGAGCCGACGATGACGTCGTGGAAGAGTTCGAAGAATAGAACGAGGACGAAGATTTGCCAGAGAAGCGTAGCGTAGGGGATGAAGAGGAGGCAGACGGCGACGAGTGGGGCGCTTACGATGATGAAAAAGGCTCTTCGCCCGATGGGCGTCCAGATGTGATCGCTGAGGAGGCCGACCAGCGGTTGGGCGATAAGACCGAAGAGCGGGTTGAGGGCGAGGAGCAGGCCGATGGTGCGGGGATCGTTGTCGATCGCTTCGATCGTCTTCGGCAGCATGTAGGAGGAGAGCGACGCGTTGAAGGAAACGCCGAACCACATGAGGGCGAAAATGATGAGGGTTCTCGCGGAAGCGGCCTCTTTGGTGGCGGGTTCGGGGAGCTTTGATTGATCGGACATTATCGCTTGTTATTGGAATCGAAGGAGCGCGCCGCTCTCGGCCCGATGGGCGCGAGGGCTACGGTAATGTATTCGCTTATTGGAGTATCGTCTACGGACTTTGCG
The DNA here is from genome assembly GCA_039186805.1 of Verrucomicrobiota bacterium. Lineage (GTDB taxonomy): Bacteria > Verrucomicrobiota > Verrucomicrobiia > Opitutales > Opitutaceae > JBCCZW01. The sequence continues at coordinate 2,954 of JBCCZW010000212.1, read as the reverse complement.
AATTTCCAGAGGCGGGCGCATAAGTCTTGGATTATGGTTTGGCTGCCTTCTTGGCGAGCAAGGTTGTTCTGCTCATCGGGATCATTTACAAGATCGTAAAGTTCGTCGTAGTCGAATCCATTGAAGACGTATTTCCATTGCCGGGTGACGATTGCCCGCTGGGTGTAGTAGAGCTCTACGCCATCGCATTGATAGCAGATGGAGTCTCGCCAAGCGAGTTGCGTTTCCGATTGATCTAAAAGGGGGAGAAGGCTGCGACCGGCGTATTCATTTTTTGAATATTCAATCCCGACGGCTTCGAGAAGGGTCGGGCCGATATCGCAAATAGATGTGAACGCGTCGATTGTTTGCGGCTTGTTTTCGGGTATCGAGATCATCAAGGGTATGCGGTAGGCCCCTTCGAATGCGGCGATGCCTTTGCACCAGAGCCCATGGTCGCCCGCGTAATCTCCGTGGTCGGAGAGGAATACGACGATAGTGTTCTTCCTTTGGCCGGATTCGTCTAAGGCGTCCAGGATCTGGCCGAAGTGTTCGTCCATCTTGCTGCAATAGGCAAGGTAGTGACGGAGGCTTTCTTTTGATTCAGCCGGGCTGAGCTGGTCCCAGATTTGCTCGCGCGTCCTGCGGTAGATGTTGGGTTTGTCGCTTAGGTCGTCGTGGTAGCTCTTCGGTAGATCGACTGTGTTTTCTGGATACAGATCGAGGAATCTCTGGGGGACTTTGTAAGGGTCATGGGGGCCGATGAAGCCGACGTAGTAGCACCATGGGCGATCGGAATGGGCGAGATTCTGGATTTGGTCGGCGGCAACTTGCGATAATTCATCATCGATGTCTGCTCCGTTTGACGCGCCATAGGCAGTCCAGTCGGAGTAGCCTTTTCGCTTGATGGAGCCCGGGGCCTGGGAGCGTTCAGCTTTTGTTTTGCCGATAAGGTCCCAGGTCGCTTCTCGGTTTTCCGAAGCGGATCCGAGTCGAATGGCATCGTGCTCTTCCCAACCGAAGTCGCGTGGGTCTCGATTTTTGGATACATGCCATTTACCGGTAAAGTGGAGTGCGTAACCAGCCTTGGAAAGACCTTGGCTCCAGAGCTTGGCTTCAGGCTTGAGGTCTTGGGAGAGCGCTTGCCCGTTGAGCGGGTTGTTGCGAAGGCGGTGCTGGCTTGGGTAGAGACTGGTAAAGAAGCTTGCCCGGGAGGGCGAGCAGTGCGGCGATACTGTATGGGCGTTGGTGAATACGTGACTTCGTTTAGCGAAAGCTTCGAGTTTGGGAGTGACGGCCCGGCTGCGGGGAGGGACGGTGTCCGCTCGTTGCTGGTCGGTCATGACGATTAGAATATTGGGGCGTGGAGCATCCGCTGGGGGCATGGAAAGGAGCTTAGATTGGGCAGGGGGCGAGGCGAATTTGCGATGATGTAACCGTTGCGGGCGGCGATTTGCGAGCTTGCTTCGATGGGATCTGGGAGGCCAGGCCCGGGGGGATTTACACGAGGGCGGGGGATTCCGAGCCGCTGGCGGTTTCCGAGGTTTCGGAAGGGGCTGGGGGGCGGACGCTGGGGCCTTCGACCCATTCGCTTTCGATGAGGACCCAGAGGCCGTGGCGCGGGACGCCGCTTTCGTTTCGACTGAGCTGGTCGGCGACAAGATTGACGGCAGCGATGCCAATTTCGCCCCAGTTGGGATTCATGCCGGCGAGGCCGGTGTAAGAGGAGTGCCAGCCTAGGTGGACGAATCCCATTTTGTCGGGGAAGGTATAGCCGAGGGATTCGAGCTTGCGCGAAACGGCTCGACCAGCGCCAAGGACGCATTCTGGGGAGTAGGTGTCGATCCATTCTTTGAAGCCTTCGAAGGTGGCTTCTTCGTCGATGAAGTAGATGGGTATTTGGTCTTCTTGGGGTAGAGCGCGATTGGCGATGTAGAGCGCGGCTTCGCGTTTAAAGTCGCTCAGCTTTTCGAAGAGAGCGGGGATGGCCAGTCCGCAGCGTCGATAGCCTCGTTTTCTGAGAATGGATACGGCGTTGAGGACGGCGCTGTAGTGGTTGACTTCGATTCGGTGGAAGCGGGGTTGTTGCAAGGTGCCTCCAATGGAGACGACGGAGAAGTTGCTGAAATCGATGTCCAGTTTGACGTCGCTTTCCATGAAGTGCTCTAGGATGACGCCTCGGATGCCGCGGGCTTCGAGGATTTGCAGCAAGCGCTTTGGCTTCATTTCCGGATCGAACCAATTGAACTCCTCTACTGTGAATCCGAGTTGGGTGGCTTGTTCGCGGATTTTCTCGCGGAGCGCTTCCATGTTCCAACCGCGTTTGCGGTTCCAGGGTTGGCAATGGACTTGGGCGATGACCGGCGAGAAATTCGAGGACTTCTTAAACCTCACGTTGGACATGACGGCCGACATGATTGGGTTGAGGGAGAAGTTCATTTCCTCAGCCACTTTGAGGATCTTTTCGCGGGTCTTGACCGAGTGGCCGGGTTGATTGCGAAGGACTCGGCTGACGGTGGCTTTGGAGTAGCCGGTTTTGCTAGCGATGAGCTGAATGTTGGCTGAAGAATCGTCAGGCATGCGAAGATTGGTTTCGCCGGAGTGTTTGGCTTTCGAAGAGGGCGTGATCGGGTGGCTCCGCGCTTCGGTGTTGGGTCCATCGGATTCCATTTTTAGATGCGAGTCAACGGATTGATTGAGCCGTTAAGGTTACGGGATGGCATCGGAACCCACTGCAGAATTCCGATTGGCTTGGGGGGATTTTCTTGCGTAGCTGGATTTGCGGCCCTGGGGGAGCTTGGTTTTTGTTTGGGGACCGGCAAGGAGAGGTTTTTGGGGTGGCTTGCGTTGGCGGGAGCTATGCGACGAGGGTGATTCGAAAAGCGACTTATTGGACACTCTCTGAGGATTATAGACAAATCGAAGCGTCTGGAACAGTTACAGAAAGGACTGCTGGTTCGGCGACTGGATTTTCC
>JBCCZW010000211.1:0-7176 GCA_039186805.1 Verrucomicrobiota bacterium | reverse complement strand
TTTGAAGACAGTGTCTGTATAGAAGCCGTAGGACCAGACTGGCTCATTAACTAATTCGAAATAGACGTGGCTATCGTTTGCATAGGAGTTGGCCATTAGCGTCCAAAAGTCTAAGCGTTCCTGTTGGTTGCGGGTTAGGTCTATCGGGGCTATGACATTGCCGTATTGGTCTTTGATTTCTTGGTTTTCGGCAGTATTGTGATAATTGATGATAATATTCATCCCCGCGTTCGCCGCGTTTTGCACGCATTGATCTATGTAGGGCGCTGCCTGCGATAGGGTCCAGTGAGGCCAGCCATGGTCTTCATAATAGGGGTCGACCCAACAGAGCCGGACGGTATTAAGCTTATATACGTCGCGGAGGGTGATCCAGTTGTTATAGTCGGTGGCGTAATTAACGGAGTTGGTAAGTCCGCTGGCGCCTCCGATGATAATCGGGGTCGCTCTCATTCGGTCACCGTTCTGGTCGAGCAGGGTGCCGCCGAACAAAGGCGATGCAAATAAGGCTGCGAGGAAAAGCAGTAAGTTGGTTCTAATGTGTTTTCTCATGTTTTTTATTAGCATTTCAAGATTGGGGCGTTTTCACGCTTAGGAAAAAGGTCGCTTGAGAGGCGGCCTCGATGGAATAATATAGTAGATTAGACTATTATATCAGTTAATGTCTCCACATATGCGGAGGCATTGATCAGAGTGTACTATTAGCTTCTCATGGGATGGGCTCGAGGACCCATCGTTGGGCATATCAGCTAGTATTCAGAGGATTGACGATTACGCTGGTGAAGTCTTGCGGTTGATTGATCGATGACGTAATCCATGTCGTCATTTATATTCTTGTCCGTTTGCCATTTCGATTGAGCAATGTCACTCCGCATAGCGGAGATGCGATCAAGAAGGCGAGTATTAATAGGATGCTCGTCTTGGTACGTGTTATCATCTTGTGTTCAGTGTTAGCGTTATCATGTGGGGGCGCTAAACGTAGTAGTAATAAAAAGGTAGGCTGGAGCGGCCTTGGCTTGAGAGAGAAGAGACTATCGTTTAATCGATAATGATTGTCTTATGTATGAGAAAATTGGTTACGATAGTCTTTAGAACCCCGCTTTGGGATACGTAGTTCTATTTCGGGGCGATTATAAGCGGAGTAGTTTCTTCGTTGCCTTCGAGGGTATTCTGGTTCGGCTTCCGCTATTTCGCCTAGCCGGTCTGGGTATGATAGGTGGGGATGGGGTTTTCCGAATCTGGAGGGCGTATAGCGCCTGCGCTGGCTGTATTTTTCAAAGAGCGTGATGGAGTTTATGTTCGCCTTCTTGAGAGTGTAGACGAACTTTTCTGGATCGAGCTTAGCTCTTACATTCTCGATGTTTTCCGGGGTATGGGAGCCCAAGGGTGATTGGCGGTAGGGTAGGCTATTGCGTTCCATGTCCTTGCGAAGCGCGTCAAGTTTGGCGGTATGGGAGGGACTCTAGATTACCGCGATGGGTTCGAGTACGGAGATCGGAAGTCGGAGTCGACAATCGTCAGAAGCGGCGGATACCTCTAGGGCATAGTCGCCCGCTTTTAGGCCATAATTATCTTCCTCGTCGATCCATTCTCTGAGGGCGTTCGATGAGATAGTCATCCGAACTTCGACCGTTTCGCCCGCGCGAATTTCGACTCGTTCGAATCCTACAAGGCGCCGTTTGAAGGCGTGAGGGTCTTCTTCCGTTTCGTTTACGAGATAGACTTGAGCGACTTCGGCACCGTGTCGATCGCTGCGGTTGGCGATCTCGAATTGGAGGCGAAGGTCTTCTCCGAATAGGATCGCGCTTTGCTTGAGTTTCGGCGATTGGTATTGAAATTTAGAATACGAGAGCCCATGCCCGAACGCATAGAGAGGATCGCCCTCGAAGAAGCGATAGGTGCGGTTGTACATTGAGTAGTCCGAGAAGTCGGGAAGATCTTCGGTGGATCGGTAGAAGGTGACGGGGAGTCGCCCTGAGGGGTTGCAGTTCCCGAAGATGACATCGGCGACCGCGTTTCCTCCTGATTCTCCCGGGTACCAGGCTTGGATGATAGCGGCGGCGTGCTCATCTTCCCAGGGAAGCGCGATGGCGCTTCCGCTGCAGTTGACGATGAGGGTAGGCGTACCGGTTTCGTGGATACGCTTGAGAAGTTCGCTCTGAACGGGCGGCAGTTCGATTCGAGTTCGGTCGCCTTTGGCAAATCCGTCGATCTTCACGTCAGATTGCTCGCCTTCCAAGCCGGCGGTGATGCCGCCAGCGAAGACGACGAGATCGGCAGCTCGGGCCGCTTTGATTGCGTCGTCGCAAGCTGGCTCTATTTCTTGGGGAGATTGATTGTCGACTGCGTGCGGACAGCCCATGCCGTAATCGATCAACACGTCTTGACCCGCTCGATTTTGGATGCCCTTTAGGATACTTACAGGGTTTTTCGGCGTCCCGTTGTAATTACCGTGAAGCATCGTTCTGGAATCCGCGTTCGGGCCTATGACTGCGATACGGTTGATCTTGCGCGTATCGACTGGGAGGATACCATCGTTCTTGAGAAGAACGATTGATTCGCGAGCTGCTTCAAGCGCGAGTTCCTGATGCTCGGGCGAATTGACGACCGACATAGGAATTCCGGAGTAAACAAGGGTTTCTGGAGGGTCGAAATCGCCGAGAAGGAAGCGGGATTTGAGAACCCGGAATAGGGCGCGATCGACGTCGGCTTCAGGGAGAAGACCGCTTAGGGCTGCTTTTTCGCGGGAGTAGTAAAGGCGCCCGCATTCGAGATCGCAGCCTGCTTGGAGCGCGCGGACGGTGGCTTCCTCGGGTGTGGAGGCATTGTTGTGATGCGCGTATATATCTCGGAGGCCATTGCAGTCGGAAACGACGTGCCCTTGGAAGCCCCACTTTTCTCGAAGCAGTTCCGTCAGAAGGAAGTGGCTGGAGCAGGCAGACTCGCCGTAGACGGCGTTGTAAGCGGACATGAGAATACCTACATTGGCTTCTTTGACGGCGGCTTCGAATTGCGGTAAGTACGTATCGAATAGATCCTTACGCGAGGGATTGGCGTCGAACCAATGACGTTCCGATTCCGGTCCGCTATGGACAGCGAAGTGTTTCGCGCAGGCGAGAGCTTTGGGATTTTCCTCGTCCTCTCCTTGCAGTCCTTGGATAAAGGATACAGCGATACGGCTGGTGAGGAAGGGGTCTTCTCCATAGGTTTCTTGACCTCTTCCCCAGCGAGGATCGCGAAAGATATTGATGTTGGGCGTCCAGAAAGTGAGACCGTGATAGCGGCCGTAGTCTTGGTCGCGGAGAGATTGCTGGTGTTTGGCTCGGGCCTCGTCGGAGATCGCGTCGCCAATACGTTTAATCAAGGGAGCGTTCCAGGTGGCGGCAAGGCCGATTGCTTGGGGAAACACGGTCGCTTCTCCGGCGCGAGCGACTCCGTGAAGGCATTCGTTCCAGTAATCGTAGGCGGGAACTCCTAGACGCTGAATGGCGGGAGGATCGTTATGCAGCTGAGCGACTTTTTCTTTGAGCGACATGCGACTGATCAGGTCGATGACTCGTTCGTCGGTGGAGTACTCAGGAGATTGGTAGATGGGTTCTTCGGTGACGTCGGGAATCTGGTCTTCGGCGTTGAGGTCAAGATCGACGAGTTCATTCGCATGGAGGCAGGCAACGCAATTTCCCTCTAGGTCTTTTAGGTGTACGGAAGTAAAGACGGCGTTGGATTTTTGGCCGATCAACTTGATGATAAAGGGTCCATCGATCAAGTCGCTCCCGTGGCGGACTCGACCTTTAATCGTGTGGCTTCTTCCAAAGCCGCCTGATTTCTGGAAGACGTCTATATTTTCTAGATTGAGCGACCAAGGGCAGTCGATACGGAAGAGCCTTTTGTTAGGAGCATCGAATTCCGTTTCGGCGAGCTCCACTTCTATCTGGTACTCGACGGGATCTAGTTTTGGGATGGTGAGGAGGATGAAGGATCCGTGGATTTCGTGAATGAGGTCTTTTTCGAGTGTCTTTTCTGGATACAGTTTGGATAGACGCGTCGATCGATGCTTCGCATTACCGCTGACGAAGATGCGACGGCCGCGACAGTCGTCCTCTGATTTGCTGGATTGGGGGTATGGCGTATCTTGCATGAGCCTGTAAGGGTATCGGGAGATTCGCTTTACTGAGGAAATCTTTCAGCAGACTCCATATTTCCGGGCTGAAATCAACTAAAAAATAAAACGTTTTATTTTTTAAGGGAGTTTCCGTTGCCCTAACAGGCGAGAAGCTTGTGAAATGGAATCAGCGAATGGAATTCCCTGGAATCAATGAAGGTGTCACCTTGCGAGACTTGATTTGGTCCTTGTCCTTCGCGTTGATGAGTTCGAGGGCCATTTCGATGGCGATTTGTCCCATAGTGAAGGTCGGCACTTTGACTGTGGTGAGGTTAAGCCAAGCGGCGCGTGAAATCAGGTCGCCGTTGTAGCCAGTAAGGGCGAGGTCTTGGGGGACGCGTATATTTTCCTTAAAGAGCGTTTTGCCGATGCCGCTGGCGAGGTTGTCGTCGTAGGACATGATCGCATCGGGGCGCCCGTTCGGAAAGAGTTGGCGAGTTTCCACGCGATTAAGGGGATCGAGGGAGTCGGTCGTTGGGAGAGCGACGATGTTCTCCGGCAGTCCTGCTTCCTTCATTGCCTTGCGATAGGCGTTATGGCGGTCTTTCTGGCTGTGGTGGAGGCTTTTTAGGGAGGGGTTACCTTTCGGCTTTCGATAGGTATACTGTATGTTTTTGTAGCCTTTCTCTAGGAGATGTTGAGTCATCATTCGACCGCCTACGACGTCGTCGACGTAGACTGAATTGTACGGATGCTTATCGTTGAGATAGATGATGGGATAGTGAGCGTTTTTGAGTTCTTCGTGGATGGCGGCGGAGAGGGAGCTGTAGCTGGCAATGACGAGGGCGTCGATCGACTGCTCGCGAAAGAGCTTGGGCAGCGAGTCTTTTAGAAGGGTAGGGTCGTAGGGGAGTCGTATTAAAGAAAGTCGGAAATCGCGCGAGAGAGCGGCGTCGTGTATGCCGTCGATGTACCCTTGCGGGAGGTAGGAGTGCTCGTCTTTGGCGACGAAAAATCCCAGATTGTTGAAGCGGTTCAATCGGGTGGCTCTCGCTCCCGTATGCGGTCGGTAGTTGAGTTTTTCGGCGACTTTGCGGACTAATTCCGCCGTTTTAGCCGAGGTTTTGATGCTGGATCCAGGCGTGGGACGGAGGGCTTGGGAGACGGCTCCGATGCTCAGGCCGCATTCTTTGGCGATATCTTTTATGGTGACCCGTTTGGAAGGCATGGAGTTCTAAGACGTTTTAGCGTTGTATCGATATTATGGGGATTCGTCCTACATCTAGGTGCTATACTGCGGCAAATCTTTGTAAAGGGGTAAGCGCTTTTAGGAAGAATCGCATTTTGAATTGACAAAGGCTAAATCGAAATAAATAAAACGTTTTATATTCAATATCCCTGGCTGAATAGGCTTTGATTGGCGACGGTCGATTTCAGCATGATTCAGCTAGTTTCCCTTCTCTAGACGAGGCGCTTCGCGTCTCTCGCCCCAAACATTAAATTGCTCCGCAAGGAGGAGCTGATTCGTCGCTGCGACCGGACGGTTGCAGATTCGCGATGCCGTGTCCGATTGAGGCCAAGGCGGAGCTATTTCTGGCGGAGAAGCGTTTTAACCCGAGATAAAATAAAATGAACTATCGAACTCAGAATAGAAACACGCTGCCCCTCGCTTGTAGAAAAGCGCTTGTTGGCGTCTTAGCCGTTGGAATCGCGTTTCCGGCGCTTGCCCAGGACGACGAAGAAGATGATATCTTCGAACTCAGTCCTTTCGAGGTAAGCGGAGAAGACTCGACCGGTTATCGCGCGACGAGCACTTTGGCGGGAACGCGTTTGAGAACGGAGCTCAAGGATGTCGGCTCCGCGATTCAAGCGGTCACCAAGGAATTCATGGAGGATATCGGCGCGACCGATAATACTACTCTGCTGCAGTACACGACCAACACGGAAGTGGCAGGAACGGAAGGCAATTTCGCGGGGGTCGGAAATGATCAAACGCTTGGCGAGAACAGCCGCATGCGTAATCCCCACAGCAGCACGCGGGTTCGCGGATTGCAGCAAGCCGACAATGCCCGCGACTTTTATCAGTCGGTGATCCCATGGGACGGATACAACGTCGAGCGCGTCGATATCCAACGCGGAGCGAATTCGATCCTCTTCGGTCTAGGTTCGCCCGCGGGCATCGTGAATGCGGACATCGCCGATGCTAACTTCGGCAGAGAGAATGGGAAAATTGGTTTACGCTTCGACGAGCACGGAAGCGTTCGTACCACTTTTGACTATAACAAGGTGCTCTTGGAAGACGAGTTAGCGGTTCGCGTATCCATATTGAATGACAATGAAAAGTACCAGCAAAGGTACGCGTTCGAGGATGATCAGCGTCTCTTCGTTGCGATGCGCTATGAGCCTTCTTTTCTAAAGTCGGAAAGAACGCGTACTTCCATCAGAGCGAAGTACGAGGACGGAAGCATCGAACGCAATTCGCCTCGGATTCTTCCTCCGGTCGATTTGATGACTCCATTCTTCAATGACGATCAGCTCGGCAAGGTAGGAATCATTCCGCGTCGGGCAGACGATGGAAACTCTCGTTTGCCAGGTCACGGCATTACGGATGAGTTCTACGATGATAACGTGACTCCAAATCCTTACTACAACCCTTGGGTCGGCTCGTTCGCCCAGGTGCATGGGGGCTTGGTTTACGTTTTCGACGACCCTGTAACAGGTTCGATCCAAGATGTATTCGACTCGACGCCTAAGACTGACGGCGGGATCGACTCGACGGGAGCGATCGATGCGACGCTCGCCGTGGGTGGGCGCTTGAAAGGCATCGAAAACTATGGCGACTGGACTAAGGCTGTTAGCCTTCCCGGCAGCGAAAAGGGCCTCTACAAAGATACCCACATAACGGATACAAGCATCTTCGACTACTATAACAATTTGCTCGAAGGGCCTAATAAGGGGGTCACTGCGGAATTCGACGCAAAGAATATCGTGTTGGAGCAGACCTTCTTCAACAACAGCCTCGGCTTCGAGTTTGCGTATGACGAACAGACTTATGCGGACGAGCAGCTTACCATTTT